>CAZIWQ010000163.1:3597-9631 GCA_964542355.1 uncultured Armatimonadia bacterium | reverse complement strand
TGTCGAGCAGTTCGTGGGCCACAATGCCCTGAGCATCCCGCCGCCGGTGCTGGCCTATGTGTTCGTGAAGAGCCACCCGGCCACGTTCGCGGGCTACCATGACCTGCTGCTGTTCATGCCCGGGGTGCAGGGCGGGAAGCTATCCCTGGGGGAGCCGGTGAGAGTGGCGGAGAACTGTGTGGGGTCCTGCCAGCATTCCGGCGGGCCGGCCTCCACCGCCACCCGCGAGGGGAAGACCCATATCGTCTGGGGCGAGATCGCACCCGCCGACGCCCCGGGGGTGCCCACGTACGTGGCCACCTATGACCACGCCACCGGGGAGGTGGGCGCGAAGGTGCTGCTGGGCCACGCGCCGCCGGTGAACGACGTCCACAACGTGCCGGCCATCTGCCAGGACAGCCGGGGCTACCTCCATGTGCTGCTGGGGGCCCACGGCCAGCCCTTCCAGTACACCCGGTCGCTGAAGCCCAACGACGCCTCCGGCGGCTGGACCAAGCCGGTGCCGGTCCTGACGCGGGACTGGGTGGATGCCAGGAACCCCGCGCCGGGCAAGGGCGGGCAGACCTACATCTCACTGGTCTGCGGTGCTGATGACACGCTGCATATCGCCTACCGGCAGTGGCGGGCGGGGGTTGACCCTTACCATGGTGGCCGGCTCTTCGCCGCGCTGTCGGTGCAGAGCAAGCCCGCGGACGGGGAATGGGGCCCCGCCCGGCCCATGGTCATCCCGGCCTGCGCCGGGTACTCCATCTACTACCACAAGCTGACGGTGGACCGCCGCGGACGGCTATATCTCTCCTACAGCTACTGGACGAGCGACACCACCTACCAGGACGACTTCCCGGAGCGCTACCACTACCGGGCCGTCATCACCTCGGGCGATGACGGCAGGTCGTGGAAGCTGGCCACTACCGCGGACTTCCAGGCGGGGATCAAGGACCGCTGACGAGACCGGCGAACAGCGGGGAACGGCAAACAGCCTTAGCGCTAGCCTGCGGGCTCCGGAACCTCCGCCAGGTTCAACTGCTCGAACCCCAGCTTGAACGCCGGCGAGTCATCCCGCAGGGCGAAGTCATCCCGCGCCGCATCGACAAACCGCGGGTCGGCGAAGACCGACTGCGTGTCGAGCCCCGCCGCGAGCCATTCCTCCCACTTCTGCTTCCCGATGCGCGGGCGGTCGCTCACTGCGCTATAGTACACGTTCTGGTCGGAGGCCGTGACCTGCTCGCCCGGGGCCACCACGGGGTCCGTGAACACCGCCTCCCGGGCACAGAGGTAGATGTTGCGGGTGAAGCTGATGCGCTTGCAGTTGCGTGCCACCGCAACCTGCCGCTGCTTGCCGAACGCCAGCACGTTGTTCTCGAACCGGATGTCGGAGGCCATGTGCACCAGTACGTTGTAGACGCAGCGGTAGGCGAGGTTGCCCCGGATGAGCACCTGGCGCGTCTGCTCATCCGGGTAGATGCCGAACCCCCGCTCGATGTCGTGCACGCGATTGTTCCGGATGACAGTCCCATCGATCTGTCCGGTGACGTAGATCGCGGCGCCATCGTCAAGCTCCGTCATGCAGCGGTAGACGCGATTGCTCTCGATCACACCGTTGATGGCACGGGGTCGCGTCATGCTACCATCGAAGCAGATGCCGGTGTAGCCGATGTCGTGCACGAGGTTGCGGGCGATGAGCGCGTTGGCGACGTTGCCGATCTGCATGCCACACGCGGCGGCATAGACCAGGCCGCAGTGGTGGAGGTGGCTGTCCACGATCACGAGGTCATCGCCGACCCCGAAGGCTGCGCCGCCGGAGGCCACGATGCCCGCGGCCCCGGCATGATCGACCTCGACCTTGCTGATGCGGTTGGCGCCGCCTCCGGACAGGACGATGCCACAGCCCCCCACGTTGCGCAGGCGCAGGCTGTCGAGGGTGCTCGCGCGCATCGCGCTCGCGGACAGGGCCGCCTCGCGGATGCCGGCCGCCCCAAACCCGGGCGAGCGCCACGGCACGTTGGTGTCGGCCAGGGTCAGGTTGCGGATCGTCAGCTTGCGCACGGGCTCCGCTTCGCTGCCGCCGATGGCGATGAGGCGAGTCCCCACCGGTGCGAGGGCCCGGGCGACGGTCATGTCCTCACCGGGCCGCGGCCAGTAGACAACGCGGTCATTGTCACGGTCCAGGAACCACAGCCCGGGCTCGTGCATCCCCTCGCGGAGGTTCTCGAGCTTGTACTTCTTCACCCCGAAGGCGCCGGCGGGGTACCCGAGCAGGGGGTCGAGGGTGAGGGTGTGGGTCTGCCGGTCATTGCCCGTGATGCGGGCGTGCGACATGTCCCACGAGTGGCGAATGATGAGCTCGGCATTGGCCTGTGACAGCCAGTCGCCGAGATCCTCGGGCTTGTAGATCATGGTGCGGCGCAGTGCCTCCGGCACCTTGCCGAAGCCCCCGCCCGTGGTGCTCCGCCACGGCTCCTTGTACTCGCTGAGGTGCTCGAAGTACCCGCTGCGGGGCAGGTAGCTCCGTTTGCACCAGCGGCCGTTGACACTGAGTGTGCGGAAGTCCCAGGTGCCCTGCTTCGTGCCGGGAGCCGGGGCCCACCACAGCCTGTCATCCAGCTTCTGCCAGCCCCCGATGGCGCGCCCGCTGCCGACGACCACGGTCTCGCCCGCGGCGCCCTGGAGTATCGTGTCCGAGTCCTCCGGTCCGAGGGCCAGCGGCTCCGCGAGGAAGTGGTACCCGTCCCGGAGGGTGATGGTCACCGCAGTTGGCTCGCCCGGGTGGGCGGCCCGCACGGCCCGGGCGAGGTCGCGCGCCCGCACCAGGCTCTGCACCGGCCCGTCGCGCCGGTCGGCCGTGCTCGCCGGTCGCGTGCCGGACCACGCGTCGTTGCCCTCGACCGCCACGAACAGCTCGACCTGCGCGCAGGAGGCCGTCGCCGCCATCGCCAGCAGACCCAGCCAACCGAAAAGCGGCGACATCGTCTCATCCATCCTTCCCGGAGTGGGCCCGGCGGATCACTGTGCCACCGGCCCATGTGTCACGCGGTAGACGGCCTTGTCCTTCACGGCCAGGTACTCGACGGTCCCCGTGTCGCGCACGGTGGGACCGTTCATGATGATGAACTCGTACTCCGGTCCCGGCACCCCGTTGATGATGACAACATGCTTGTCACCGCGCCGGGCTTCGTACACTGCCAGCTTGCCGTCCCGGCTGAACACGACCCCCTTGCGGCCGATCGCCTCGCACTCCGGCCCGGGCTGGTCGTCGACCACGACGAACGTCTTGGTCCCCAGCCTGGCGCCGTAGGCGCTGCGCTTGCCGTCCGCGCTGAACACGATGCGCCCCAGGCCGTCGTACTCGGGCCCCGCGACAGTGTCGATGACCGCCCGCCATTTGGCCCCTGTCTTCGCGGCGTAGGCAAGGCGGGTGCCGTCCGGACTGAACACCGGTGGCCCATTGCCCAGGTCGTCGCACGGCGCCCCTGCGGTGCCGTCGAGCACCAAGAAGCGCTTACCACCCCGCCCGGCCGCGTAGGCGACCCGCTTGCTGTCGGGGCTGAACACGATATCCCCGACAGCGTCGTACTCGGGCCCCGCCTTGCCGTCGACGACCGCGACGGTCTGTTTTCCCTGACGGCCCAGGTATGCCACCCGGCGGCTATCGGGGCTGAAGGCGAGGGACGCCTGCCCGAGGGCGTCATACGCGGGCCCGGCGACCCCGTCGAGCAGGATGCGCCACTTGCCCTCCTGCTGGACGAAGCACGCCACCTGGTGGCCATCGGGGCTGAAGGTCAGGCTGCCATCGGCGAAGCCCTCGCAGGCCGGGCCGCTGCTGCCGTCGACGATGACGCGCCACGTCTTGCCGGTCTGGGCCGCGTAGGCAAGGCGCCGACCGTCCGCGCTGAAGGCGGGCGGGGCGGCCATGATGGCATCGAACGGTGGCCCACTGATGCCGTCGATGACAACCAGTTGCTGCTCGCCGCGGCGTGCCCGGTAGGCGTAGCGGTCGCCCTGTGGGCTGAAGGTAACACCACGGTTGCCGATGTCATCAAACTCGGGCCCCGCGACCCCGTCGATGACCACGACCGCCTTCCCCGCCCGTCGCGCGGCGTAGGCGACATGCTTCCCGTCCGGGCTGAAGGTGACCCTCCCGTTGCCGATCACCTCAAACTCGGGGCCCGGCGTGTCGTCCACGACGACCAGTTGCTTGTCTCCGCGGCGGGCCACGTAGGCGACATGCTTGCCGTCGGGGGAGAACAGCGGCGAGCCGAGCAGGACGGAATCGTAGGGTGGCCCGGCGACGCCATCCGCGACAACCACTGTCTGCTTGCCCTGGAGCGCGGCATAGGCGCAGCGTGTCCCGTCCGGACTGAGCACGATCGTGTCCTGGCCGATCGCGTCGTAGGCCACACCGGGTACCCCGTCCACGACGACAAGCCACTTGGCGTCGCGGAGCGTAGCATAGGCGAAGTGGCAGCCATCCGCGCTGAACGCCGGGAATGCCGACATCTCGTCAACCGGCCCGAGCCGCGTCGCGGTCACGGGTGGTGGCTCCCCGGTACAGACCCCGGCACAGGCCACCAGCGCCCATGCCACAGCAAGACGGACGGTATGACAGGTCATCGTCGGCTCTCTCCTTGACACCGGCGGCGTCACGGTGGTCGGTGCGTGGGACGGCGGCCTCAGGATGGTAGGGGGGGCTCGCCCTCCGGCGTCCGCGGCGGCCGCGGGCGGTCGCGACGGCCGGCGGGCCGCTCCGGTTTCGTCTCTGGTTTCGTCTCTGGTTTCGTCTCTGGTTTCGTCTCTGGTTTCGTCTCCGGTTTCGTCTCTGGTCTGGCTGCCGGTCTTGACCCCGAGGGCCGCGGCGGCCGCTCCTGCGGCGGCGCGACGCGGGCGGGCGGCGCCTGCTTGACACGGTACAGCATACCCGCTTTGCCTGCCAGGTACTCGAGGGTCCCGTCGCTATGGAACACCGGCCCGTTCTCCACGATCACCTGGTATGGGGGCCCTTCCGTCCCGCCGCAGGCGACCAGCCAGTTGTCGTGGAGCTTGGCGGCATACGCCACCCGCTCACCGTCGGGACTGAACGCGGCCGGGGTCGACGCGATCTCCTGGTACTCCGGTCCGGCGACTCCGTCCACGACCATGCGCCACCGGTCAGCGCGCACGGCGACGTAGGCCATGTGCGTGCCGTCCCGGCTGAAGGTGGGGGTGCCGACGCGGTCGTAGGCCGCCCCCTCGGCGCCATCAACCACTACGCTCCACTTCACGCCGGTGCGCGCGGCATAGACGCAGCGCTTGCCGTCCGGGGAGAAGAACGAGCGGCCATGCCCAATGCCGTCGTACTCAGGCCCGGCCGTCCCGTCGAGAACCAGCGACCACTTGCCGTCCCTCTGGATCGCGTAGGCGGATCGCTGGCCGTCCGGGCTGAAGAACGAGTCGCCGTGGGCGACGGCCTCGCCGACCGGCCCGGGCACACCATCCATCACCACGCACTGCTTCTCGCCCTGGCCGGCCATGTAGGCGACATGGGATCCGTCCGGGCTGAGCATCGGCGCGCCCTGCCCGATGGCATCGACCAGAGGGCCAGGCACACCGTCCACGATGACAGCCTGCTGGGTCCCCTGCTGCGCCGCGTAGACAAAGCGCCGGCCGTCGCGGGAGAAGGCGCACGAATCGGGGATGATGGCATCATAGGGTGGCCCTTCCTTCCCATCCACCACCATGTGCCACTTCGGCCCCTTGCGCGCGGCGTAGGCGACGCGCGCCCCGTCAGCACTGAGCCGCAGGGTCTGCGCCGCGATCTCTTCATAGGCCACACTGGGCATCCCGTCCACGATTGTGACGAGACCATCCATTTTGAGGGCCACATAGGCGACGTGCTGGCTGTCGGCACTGAACAGGGGCGTACCCTTCATCACCCCGCCGCAGGGAGCACCGGGGTTGCCGTCCACGACCACGGTCCAGTTCCGCCCGTCACGGGCGACATAGGCGACACGGCGCCCGTCGGGGCTGAACACCGGGTCGCCATCGGCGATTGCCTCGT
>CAZIWQ010000163.1:0-3587 GCA_964542355.1 uncultured Armatimonadia bacterium | reverse complement strand
CCCCACCATCCCATCGACGACGACGAACACGCGCCCAACGTTCACCCCGACGTACCCCACTCGCGAACCGTCAGGGCTGAACCGCGGCGTCCCCTTCACGAGGGCGTCAAAGCCTGGTCCGGCCACACCATCGGTGACTACCAGCCACTGTCGGCCGATGCGGGCCACGTATGTCGTGTGCTTGCCCGCGGGGCCGATCAGCGGCAGGCCGGGAATGATCTCATCGACTTGATAGCGGGCCGGCGCGGGGTCCATCATCCGCCAGCGTTCGCCGTGACGAACGCCAAAGAGCGCACGCTTCCCGTCGGGACTGAACACCGGTGTGCCGGCGAGCACCTCATCGCACACTGCCCTGGCGACGCCGTCGACGAAGACGGTCCACTTGCCGCCGCGCTGCTCGACGCAGGCCAGGTGCAAGCCATCGGCGCTCACCACTCGCGTCGGAGCCGTCTCGCACAGCGGGCCAAGACGCTGCTCCTGCGGCTTGACCTGGTCGCTCGCCGCCGACACCACCACCGCCAGGCCCACTCCCAGCATCACCATGCGGAGGGCGCTCAGCATCCGCAACACTCCCTTCCGTCCCCGGCCCCCCCCGGCAAGCCGGAGACCGTGCCAGGAGGCGCCACGCAAGCGTGGCACGCCCTGGCACCATCGACCTGACAGGTACCGATCACGCCAGCATCTCGGCGACAGTGACCTCGCGGCCTTCGGCGAGCGAGCGTTTCCCGGCCTCCAGTACGGCAATGACTTCGACCATCTCGTCAAGCGGCACCACGCACTTCGCGCCGGAGCGCACCATGTCCAGGAACGCCTGCATCAGGTACAGGTACAGATCGGTGAGGTCCGGCTGGACCGAGCGCCATCCGGCCTTCCCGTAGATGTTGATCTGGTAGCCGGCTCGCATGTACTGCCCCTCCCCCACCATCAGCACGAGGTCGCGGCCGCTGTCAAACCGCACCCGCACGACGTTGCGCCCGGGCTGACCGACATTGAGGCAGGAGACCGCGCCCGCCCCCAACACCGCGTAGGCCGTCTCCAGCGCGTGGATCCCGTAGTAGACCAGCTCATTGCCGCAGATCGTGGTCGCGAGGTGGATGTCACCGAGTGTGGGAACCTCCTCGGCCAGCTTGAGGATATCGGGCACATAGCGCAACGAACTGGCCGACATGAGCGGCGTCCCGGTCTCGGCGGCGATGTCCACAATCTGTTTCGCGCGCCGAGCGGTCATCGCCAGCGGCTTGTCGATAAAGGTCGGAATGCCCTGTCGCAGCGGCGTGACGGCATAGTCGGCCTGCTCGCCGCTCCCGTCGTCGATGATGACCACGGCATCGACGCCCGCGGCACACTCATCGGGGGTGTCGCACACCTCCGGGATGGAGCAGACATCGGCCAGGCGCGCGGCCCACTCCTTTTCCGGGTCCCACACTTTGACGACGCGGGCCCCCTCCAGCGGCCGACTGCCGGCAGCGAAGGTCCACTCGTACTGCGCCCGCTTGTCCGCATCAAAGCCGTTGAAGGCGGTGCAGAATGCCGTACCATGGAACGAGCCGGGGGTGCGTGGCGCCCCCATGTAGCCATAGGTCGCGGCCGACACAATACCGATCTTAATCACCGTGAATGCCTCCTGACAGCGCAAGATGGCAGCGCTGTGGGGTGGGGACGCATGAAGCTCTCAAGGCCAGTCTTTCGCCCCGCCGGCACACGCCTCCTCCTACTGGCGCAGCTACTACTGGTGTAGCACCAGAGTCGTATGCCGGGCGGGCGCGGCCGGCACCACGGGCGCCATCGGATCGGCCGGGGCACCGGGCTACGGGTGTAGCTACTGGTGTAGCACCAGAGTCGTATGCCGGGCGGGCGCGGCTTCCAGCCGCGATGGGTGAGGCGACGCGCGCGGGGCTGGTCGCGGCGCACTCGGAGCGGACGGCCGCGGCCGCGATGGTGTTGTCTCTTCCCATGGGAAGTCGCGGCTGGAAGCCGCTCCTACAGGATGCCGTTCGGTGCGGACACCGGCGCGGCTGGAAGCCGCGCCAACACCCACGGTCGCGACGAGCGGCGCGTACTCAACTTCCGCGCCGCGCAGGTTCGTCTCGCGGCAGGGCAGGACCCCTGCGGGCTTGCCCCGCAGGTGAACCAGATTCCGACGATAGATGAGCCCAGCCCTCTTTCTTTGGACCTCTCTCTCTCTCCCCTCCGCCGGGCAAGCCCGGCGGAGGGGAGAGAGAGGATAGGGAGCAGGAGGCGCCGCGCGCTAGCCCACTCAGTCTCCTTCCTCTGCCCGGCAAGCGGGCAGGGGGCGCACGGCTCCGCGCCACGCTCCACCCCGGGCTTCCGCGACAGGCTCTCCCGCCCGTGATCCCGCCGTGCGAGGCCTCCGCGGAATCCGGTGCCCACACCCCTCTACACGGAGAGGGCTTTGGGCCTCTCATCGCGAAACTACTGCCAGCCTGCCCGGGAGGACGCCAATGACCCCGACCGAACGTGTCATGGCGGCGCTCGACTTCCGCACTCCGGACCACATCCCGCTTTTCGACGGCTACTGGGGCGAGTGGGTTCAGCAGTGGCGCCGCGAGAAGCCAGAGTGCGCGCACCTGACCCCTGACGACTACTATGGTGTCGATATCCGCATCGTCGTTGGCGACGAGAGCTTAGCGCCCTCGCGGGCCGCGACGCTCGAGGACACGGCGGACCACACGCTGCGCCGTGACGGCTGGGGTCGCGTCACGCGTACAGTACCGGGGGGCTTCTTCTACGAGCAGGTGGCAAATGGCCTCGAAGACCGCGCCGCGCTCGACACACTGGTCTTCGACCCGCCGGACGACTCGCGTCGCTATGCCGGCATCGACGCGGAGATCGCACACTGGAAGCAGGAGCGCTGTGTGTTCGCCAAGACCGGGGGGCCGTTCATCCGCACGTACTTTGTGCGCGGTGAGGTCAACTACCTGGTCGACATGGCGGAGGACCCGAGGTTCGCCGCCGAGCTGACGATGCGCGTCGCGGACCACCTGATCGGCATCGGGCTCGAGCAGTTGCGCCGCTGGGACCTGTACGACACCGGCATCTGGATCTACGATGACATGGCCTCCAACCAGGGACCGCTGTTCTCACCGCGCACCGCGCAGGCCGTCCTCGTCCCCGCGTGGGCGAAGATGGTGCGCGCGTTCAAGGCGGCCGGGGCGCGCAAGGTCATCCTCCACAGCGACGGCAACATCGGGCCACTCCTCGACGTGTTCCTCGACATCGGCTTCGACGGCATCAACCCGGTGGAGCCGAAGGCGGGCCTGCATGCCGGTGAGCTGCGGGCTCGCTATGGGACGCGGCTGGCACTGCTCGGCGGCATCTGTAACTCGCAGATCCTGCCGCGCGGTGACCGCGAGGAGATCCGGCGCCATGTGCGCGAGGTGCTCGCCAGCGGCCGCGACGGCGGGCTGGTGATCGGGTCACACAGCATCGGCCCGGACATCAGCGTCGCAGCCTATGACTACTTCATCGAGCTGTGGCACGACACGTTCGGCGGATAGCGTGCCGTTGCCCTCGCCGTTGTCTTTGCCGTGGTAGGAGCGCTCCCCCGAGCGCGAGCCGTTTGCCGT
>CAZIWQ010000162.1:4694-9633 GCA_964542355.1 uncultured Armatimonadia bacterium | reverse complement strand
CCCCTTTCCGGGTCGGTGCCAGACCAGCAGAATCATCCTTAACGGGGCACTAGGGGTGCATCCACGCCGTCCGACTGAGCGCGGTCCAACTCACCACGACGTCATTCTTGACCCACTTGGCGTGGCCGTCGCAGTAGCCGACGTTGACCCCCTCGTTGTGCCGATTGCCGATGTACCAGTTGCTGCCGTACGGGCCCTGCGCAGCCGGGTCGGGCCAGCACCACACGCAGTAGACGCAGTGCGCGTACCCATCCATGATCAGGTAGCTCTCCGCCGGGGTGGTCAACTGGCCCAGCGAGACGCCCCCACCCATCGAGTCCACCCGCGTGTGGCGGTAGTTGAAGCCGTAGCCCACGGAGCGGGAAGGGTCACTGGGGCAGCACAGCACTTGCGTGTTCTTGATGTAGGGTTGCACGCTGTTGTTCCACCACAGGTAGCTCATGCTGCCCGGGTCGGGTGTGAGCGGCAACCGCTCGTCGTAGTCCTGGGCATACGACAGGATCCCCAGCATCAACTGCTTGAGGTTGCTCAGACAGGCCGTCTGGCGGGCCTTCTCGCGGGCCCTGGCGAAGACCGGGAACAGGATCGCGGCCAGAATCGCGATGATGGCGATGACGACCAGGAGCTCGATGAGTGTGAATCCACGTGACCGGGACATCGGTTGTCTCCTCCGCTCGGTGTGGTATCGGGACGCGTCTCACACGGGCGCCCCAGATTGCGACTTCCCCGGGGGCACACAGACTCCTTCCCCGTGTTGGGCCCTCGGGGGCTGGTGCAGCAGCCGCCATCCGGGCGCAGCCCGAGGCGGGAGGACCGCCCGCCGCCCGGGGACAGCGGGCAATCTCGGGAGGTGCTGACCATGCGATGTGCTGTGTCTCTGAGCCTCATGCTTGCGGTGGTCACCATGGCGGCATGCGCGCAACTGCACAGCGTACCGATCCCCCCCGGCGAGACACCCCTGGGCGACATCGGAATCTACCGCGTCTCCTACCAGTCCCACGACAAGCCGGTGGTCGACTTCCCGGATTCGTGGGTCGGCCACTTCGAGGAGGTCAGCGGCGTCTCGTATGCCCCCGGGGAGCTAGTGCTGGGGCGCCCGGCGATCCTGCTCCACTCGCCCTGGCGGGTGCCCCCCGGCCGCGCCTGGGTCGACTACTCGCTCGCGCTGCCGCGCATCACGCCACTTGGCCTCAGCTTCGGCATTGCGATGAGGCCCGACATGGTGGCCCCCGGACACAGCGACGGCGTGACGTTCTCTTGCGCCCTCATCGTTGCCGGCGCCCACGAGGAGCTGATGCGCACGCACTGGGCGCAGGGGGAATGGAAGGACTACCACTTCGACCTGTCCGCCTATGCCGGGAAGACCGTGACCCTCCGGCTCCAGACGGAGCCGGGGCCGCGCAACGACCCCTCGTTCGACTACTCGTACTTCGGTGACCCGCGGATCATCGCGGGGACAGCCGAGGGTGGGCGCTCCGCCCGGCTCGAGGCCCTGACCGCCTCGCGAGCCTACCAGGCAACGGCCGGGATCGGCCTGGAACGCCTGGCGAACGACCCGGGGCATGGTGTCACCCCTTCAAACCTGCTTCCCGTGACCAACCGCGTCGCGCGCAGTGCGGGGGGGGTTGAGTTCGTCTACGAAGGCGCCGATGCCCGCGTCGTCTACACGTACTCACCGCGGACCGGCACGCTGGACGACTTCACAGTACAGGTGGACGCGGGCCGGCCACTGTCGCCGGCCCTCGGCGGCGGCGCCACGGTGACGCTCCCCCGCGATGGCCAGGCCCACTCACTCCCCCTGCGCGGGGGCCGCGCCGTCCGCCAGGAGCTGGATGAGGCGCGCAAGACGCTGACCGTGGACTGGGAGTACCTGGCAGAGGGCCGCACGATCCCCGTCACCTGGACCTTCGGCATCGTGGGGAAGGCGCTGACCATTGCCGCCCGCTGCGAGGAGCCGGTACTGAGTGCCTTCTCGCTGGGGAACGTCGGCAACGCCCCCCTGCGGCGGACCATCTACGTCCCGTACTTGCCGGCCGACTGGAACCGGGGAGCGGTGGCGTACCTGCCGGTGGAGAACCTGTTCGTCTGCCGCTACCTGGATTGGACGGTCTCTCACGCCTCGCGCTGTCCGCAGGGCGAGGCCGCCTATGACACCAGGACCGACGGGACGCGCAACCCGCTCCTCGAGGCCGGGTATGTGGCCGTATCGTCCCACGTGGGCGAGGTGCTCCCCAACATCCCGTACCCCCCCTCCCCGTACCTGAAGCTCCTGGCCGGGCGCATCATGCTGGACATCTGGGGACACCACCAGGGCACCTACCAGGGCGATGCGGACAATCTGCGGGCCCTGAAGGACAACGGGGTTGACCGTGTCGCCATCATCCAGCATGTCTGGCAGCGCTATGGGTATGACGCGAAGCTGCCCGACCACATGCCGGCCAACCCGGAGTTTGGGCCGGAGACGGGGCTGATCGAGTTCGGGAAGGCCGCACGCGAAGCCGGCTATGTATGGTCGCTGCACGAGAACTACATCGACCTGTATCCCGATGCACCCTCGTACGACCCCACGGCCCGCGTGCTGCGGGGAGACGGCACGCCCTCGCCGGCCTGGTACAACGCCGGGACGAAGGTGCAGAGCTTCGGGCTCAAGTGCAACCGCGCCCTGGGGTATGCGAGACAGAATGCGCCCCGGGCCCATCTGCGCTACGGCACGAACGCCGCGTACCTGGACGTGCACACCTGTGTGCCGCCGTGGCATCAGCTCGACCATGAGGCCGGCCAGCCCCTGGCCGCGATGGCGCATGCCAAGGTCAAGTGCGACGGCGAGCTGTTCCAGTACATGCGCGAGGCGCACGAAGGCCCCCTGTTCGGTGAGGGCGCGAACCACTTCTACTGGGCCGGCAAGTGCGATGGTGTCGAGGCGCAGGTGGCCGGCGGGGAGAACCACGACCCGCTACTCGACCTCGACTTGCTCAAGCTCCACCCCCAGATGGTCAACCACGGCATGGGCTACTACGAGCGCTGGTTCCAGCGGGGCTATGAGCACCGGTGGGGCCATGACACCGGAACGATGGAGCAGATCGACAAGTACCGGGCGCAGGAGTTGGCCTACGGCCACGCCGGGTTCGTCGGTGGGGCGCAGGTGGACAACATCCAGTGGGTGGCCCGCGAGCACCACCTGGTGAGCCCGGTCCAGGCCCTCTACGGCGCGGCACGACCCACCAGCATCCTCTACGAGGTCGACGGTAAGCTCGTCGCGGCCGGGGTGGCACTGGCACTCGCACAGCGTCTGCGGCAGCGGGTCCAGTATGACAGCGGGCTGACCGTGTGGGTCAACTGGGGCGCCTCAGCGTGGGAGGTGGAAGGGCGCGTGCTGGGGCGCTGGGGCTTCCTGGCCCTCGGCCCGGGGACGGAGGTCTGCAGCGTGGTGCGCGACGGCAAGCACGCCGACTTCGTCGACTGTCCCGAGTACCTCTTCGCCGATGCTCGTACCTCGTTCAGCATGCCCTACCTGCATGCGACCAGGGACATCGCGCCGCGCCTGCGCGAGTGCAAGTACCTGGGGGAGGGCCGCATCCGGCTCACCTACGAGTGGATCATCAACGATACTCTCGATGATGACTACCACTGCTTTGTGCACTTCACGAATCCGGAGGAGCGCGCGGCGGGGGAGATCGCGTTCCAGCAGGACCACGCACTGCCCCGCCCGACGGGCCGCTGGCAGAAGGGCGAAGTGCTCGTCGACGGTCCGTACGAGGTGACAGTGCCAGCCGACCGGTTCGACACCTATGATATCGTCATCGGCCTGTTCAAGGGGGCGCGCGTTCCGCTCAAGGGGATCCAGGCCGGCGGGGACCGCATCTTGATCGGCAGACTCCGGCTCACACGCGAGGGTGGGAAGATCACCACGGTTACCCTGGAGGACCCCAAGACGCTGGCGCAGGGGGGTGAGGTGGCACGGGCCGACTTCACCGCCCATCTCAACCCCGCTGGGACGTTCGTGGACTTCGGCAAGCTGGCCACCGACGGGTCGGTGAAGGTGAACCGGGGTACCCGTGAGCTCACCGTCTTCCCCTACCCGCGCGAGCGGGAGTTCCGGGTCTTGCTCGACCTGCCGGCGACCGTGCCGGGCGCCCCCGCGGACGGATCGAGGGTGCAGGTGCGGGCCCTCGCCGCCGGCACGTGTGAGGACATGGGGCCGGTGGCGTGCAGCATGGAACGCGGCCGTGTCGGGTTCCGCGTCGGCCTCAAAGGCGCCGGGCGGTATGTAGTGCGGTGGTAGGGGCATACGCGCCAGCTCTGCCGTGTGGGAGGGCCTGCGGAGGGACCGGACACAAGACCGCGTCGTCCGCGGTCGCGGTTTCCGGCCCAGGCGTGTCGGACACCTGCGGGCCGGATCCTTCGGGCCGCGCGGCTCGTCCGTCGCCGCTGGCCCTCGTAGTCCGGCCCATCTACTTCCCGGCCGCTCCTCTAGGTGCGTGTAGGTAACCCGGCCAAGAGTTGAACATACCTTGACGGCAGCCGGCGGGCATCATCTTGCGCTTGGGGGGGGCGATGGCGTATAATTCAGCCGTTGTGCCCCGGCCGTGAGGTGGGTTGCGGGGCGTTATTTCCCCACCCGGTACCACGGCTTCCTGACAGTGCTCGTCACCACATGCGACCCCCCGGCCAGGCCTCACGGGTCGCAAGCTGAGAGGGGGCATCCCCACTTGCAGCGTTTCCTGATTCTGACAGTCATGTTGTGGCTCGTGGTTGTGATCGGCGGGTGCACGAAGGGTGCGCCGCCCCCGAACAACGAGGCAGCCGACGAGCAGAAGAAGATACTGGAGGATATCCGTACCAGCGGCGGCAAGCTGGCGGACTTGGCCAAGGATATCGAGCGGCGCAAGGCGGTGGAGGCGCAGGCGGTCGGCGCCTCCCCGTTGCAGCGCGACCTGGC
>CAZIWQ010000162.1:0-4684 GCA_964542355.1 uncultured Armatimonadia bacterium | reverse complement strand
CGCCGCGCGGCACAGAGCGAGGATCGTGACGGGGCACTCACCCAGCTTCGCCGCCTCGGGGCAACCATCGACATGATGCAGGCCGAGACGCCGGCGGGCCAGATCCGCTGCTTCCTCGAGCGTGCCGCACTCGCCCTGACAGGCTCCTCCGCCGGCGTGGAAGCCGACGTGGCCTCCGCCTGCCTGCTCAGCGCCCTCGACGTGGCACTCAAGAGCGCGGATGCCCCACTTGTCCCCGATGTCGCCAAGAGCCTGGAGGAGACGAAGGGGGGGGTTGACAAGGGCGAGTACAAGGCGGGCCTGAAGGCCATCGAGGAGCTGATCCCCACGGCAGCCGGGCATGCGAGCGTCCGCCTGCTCGACAACGCCGCGGCGGGTGTTGTCGGAGCACGGACGGCCATGGAGCGCGAGGCCGACCTGGTTGTCCTCGCCGAGCTGGACCAGCTCAGCGACCTGCTGAACCGCTTCTCATCGATGCTGAAGGGTGCGCCGGCGGCACCGGCGGCGGAGCCGAGCGCCAACCAGGAAGCCCCGACGGGCGAGGAGGGGGCGACCGTACCCCCCGCCGCCGAGGCACCGGCGCCGAGCGCTGCTGCCCGGCCCGCGGCACCGGCGGCGGCCGCACCAGCGGCCTCAACGCCCGCGACCCCACCCGCGACAGCCCCACCCGCTGCCACACCCAGCCAGGGGGCCGGACGGCGCTAATGCCCTCACGCTTCACTCACCTTCACGTCCACACCGAGTACAGCCTGCTCGACGGCGCCTGCCGCATCGGCGAGCTCGTCGGGCGTGCCTGCGAGCTTGAGATGGGAGCCCTGGCGATCACCGACCACGGGGTGATGTACGGGGCCATCGAGTTCTACAAGGCGTGCCAGGCGGCGGGCGTCAAGCCGATCATCGGGTGTGAGGTGTACTGTGCCCCGCGCACGCGCTTCGACCGCGAGGGCGAGCTCGACCGCGGCCTGGGGCACCTCGTGCTGCTCGCAAAGGACGACGCCGGCTACCGCAACCTGATGCAGCTCGTGAGCACGGCGCACCTGGAGGGGTTCTACTACAAGCCGCGTGTGGACACCGAGCTGTTGGCCCGGCATCGCGATGGGCTCATTGCACTGAGTGCCTGCCAGCAGGGCAATGTCGGGCAGTGCCTCGTGCGCGGCGATGCCGCCCAGGCCCGCCAGCAGGCCGAAGCGCTCATCGACATCTTCGGGCGCGAGAACGCCTACCTCGAGGTCATGGACCACGGCTACCCGGACCAGAAGCTGGTGGTGGCCGGCAAGATCGCCCTCGCCCGCGAGCTCGGGCTGCCGCTGGTGGCCACCAACGATGTCCACTACACCCGCCGCGAAGACGCCGATGCGCACGATGTGCTGCTGTGCATCCAGACCAACGCCCTGCGCGATGACCCCGACCGCCTGCGCTTCGCGACCGAGGAGTTCTACCTCAAGAGCGAGCAGGAGATGCTCCAGGTGTTCCCCGAGCTCAGTGAGGCGATCTACCGCACGGAGGAGGTTGCGGCCCGCTGCAGTCTCGACATCACTCTCGGCAAGCTGATGCTCCCGCAGTTCCCGATCCCCGAGGGGCACACCGTTGACAGCTACCTGCGCCTGCTGTGTGAGCAGGAGCTGGGCCGGCGCTACGGGACGCAGACGGAGGAGGCGCGTCGCCGCCTCGACTACGAGCTATCCGTGATCCAGCAGTGCAACTACTCCGGCTACTTCCTGATCGTCGGCGACTTCATTCGCGAGGCCAAGTCGCGCAGCATCTTCGTCGGCCCGGGGCGCGGCTCGGCCACCGGTAGCATCGTCGCCTACCTCCTCGGCATCAGCGAGATCGACCCGCTCAGGTATGGTCTGATCTTCGAGCGCATGCTCAACCCCGAGCGCGCCAGCGCCCCCGACATCGACCTCGACTTCCCCGACCAGCGCCGCGAGGAGATCATCGAGTACGTCAAGGAGAAGTACGGGCGCGACCACGTCGCCCAGGTCATCACCTTCAACACGATGGGGGCCAAGCAGGCGATCCGCGACTCCGGGCGCGTGCTGGCGATCGAGCTGTCGAAGGTCGACGAGGTGGCCAAGCTGCAACCCGCGAGCAAGTCCATCGCGGAGGCGCTCGACAGCGAGCCGGACCTGCGGGCCCGTGCCGACAGCGACCCGGAGACGATGCGGCTGCTGTCCACCGCGATGAAGCTGGAGGGGATCACGCGTCATGCCGGCGTTCACGCCGCGGCCGTCGTGATCTCGGATGGCCCCCTGACCGACTACGTCCCGCTGCGCGGTGAGAAGGACGGGACAGTGACCACGCAGTACTCGATGGACCCGGTCAGCGAGCTGGGCCTGGTCAAGATGGACTTCCTCGGCCTCAAGACCCTGACCATCATCGAGAACACGGTCCGCGCCGTCGAGCGCTCGCGGGGCGTCACCATCGACATGCTGACAGTGCCCCTCGATGACCCGAAGACCTACGAGCTGCTCGCGCGGGCGGAGACCGGGGCGGTGTTCCAGTTGGAGAGCGAGGGGATGCGTCAGATCCTGCGCGAGCTGAAGCCGACCTCGTTCGATCACATCGTGCCGCTGGTCGCGCTCTACCGGCCCGGGCCGATGGCCTCGGCCCCCGACTTTGTCGCCGGCCGTCATGGACGCCCGGTACCCTTCCTCCACCCCCGGCTTGAGCCGGTCCTCAAAGACACCTACGGCGTCATCCTGTACCAGGAGCAGGTCATGCGCGTGGCGACTGAGCTGGCCGGGTTCAGCATGCCCCAGGCCGAGATCATCATGCGCGCGATGGCCAAGAAGCAGCAGGCCAAGATGGAGCAGATGAAGCCGCTGTTCATCCAGGGCTGCATGGACAACGGCGTGCCCGAGCACATCGTCCTCGAGATCTTCGGCCGGATGGAGACGTTCTCACGCTACGGGTTCAACAAGTCGCACAGCTCAGCCTACGCCCTCGTGGCCTACTGGACGGCCTACCTCAAGGCCAACTACCCGGCCGAGTTCCTGGCCGCCCAGCTCACCACAGTGATCGGGCAAAGCAGCGACATCGCCAAGTACGTCACTGAGTGTCGGCGCAGCGGGATCCGGGTGCTGCCCCCCGATGTCAACCAGAGCTTCGCGGAGTTCTCGGTCTCCGAGGGCGCCGTGGTGTTCGGCCTGGCCGCGATCCGCAACGTGGGCATGGGCTCGGCGCTCGAGATCGAGCACGAACGCCTCGAGGGCGGCCCCTACGCCAACCTGTGGGACTTCTGCCGGCGCGTGGCCTGCCGCACCGTCGCCAAGTCGACGCTCAAGACGCTGGTCGAGGCGGGGGCGCTGGAGAGCCTGGGGCCCCGCGCCGCACTCCTCGCCGCGCTGGATGGTGCCTACGGCGCGGGACAGAAGTGCGAGGCCGACCGGGCCGCGGGGCAAACCTCCCTGTTCGATGCCGCTCCCGACGAGGGCGCGGCCGTCGACCAACTGCCCGACGTGCCCCCCTTGCCCGAAGAGGCCATCCTCGAGTACGAGAAGGACCTGCTCGGCATCTACCTGTCCAACCACCCCCTCGTCAAGAACGAGGACAAGCTGGAGCGCTGCACCTCCGCCCGGCTTGAAGAGCTCGCCCACTATGCCGACACCACCGAGGTCGTCGTGGGCGGGCTGGTACGCGAAGTCAAGCCCTACACCACCAAGAACGGTGACCGGATGGCGTTCGTCACGCTCGAGAGCCTCTCGGCGGAGGCGGAGGTGACGGTGTTCCCGCGGATCTGGGAGCAGGTCAAAGACACACTCGTGGTGGACGCGCTGGTGGTGATGGACGCCAAGATTGACCGCCAGAGCCGGCGCGGGGGGAGCGGCAACGGCAATGGCGCCGCCGGAGCGGAGGAGGAGACGGTCAAGCTCCTGTGTGACGGCGCGCGGCTGCTTGACAAGGCCCGCAAGGTGACGGAGCGCAAGCTGCACCTCGCCGCCGAGGGGCGCCAGAAGCAGGAAGAGCTCGCGGCAACACCGCCGCCGGTCGCCCTCCGTCCCCCGCAGGTGCACATCGAGCTAGACGCCCCGGCCGCGGTGCCGGGGACCCTCGCCGCGTTGCGCGATCTGCTCGCGGCCCATCACGGGCCTCGCGAGATCGTGCTCCACTTGACCGATCACTACCGCGGTCGCCGCGTCAGCCTCGGCGACCGCTACCGGGTGGCCTGCGACGGCGAGTTCCCGCTGCGCTTGCGCCAGATCGACGGGTTCCTCCAGATGTGGGAGGAAGACCCCGCCCCCCAGCTCAGCGACGTCTGACCCCCTCCCTAACCTGCCAGCCTGTCTG
The DNA here is from genome assembly GCA_964542355.1 of uncultured Armatimonadia bacterium. Taxonomy (GTDB): domain Bacteria; phylum Armatimonadota; class Zipacnadia; order Zipacnadales; family JABUFB01; genus CAZIWQ01. The sequence continues at coordinate 394 of CAZIWQ010000162.1, read as the reverse complement.
CCAGAAGGACACCCCACTCTCCCGGGAGAACCTGCCGGCATCGCGAGGTGATCGGACATGGCATTGCCGACTCGTTCCGCCGCCGCAACGGCGCTCATCATCCTGCTGAGCACGGTGGCGTGCACACTCAGCGCCGCTGCCGAGCCTTACTACCGCAACGACTTCGAGGACAAGTGCGATGTGGCGTTCTGGGCCAGTGCCGCCAGGGCCGAGGTCGATGAGATCGGCCTGAGCACCGAGAACCCCTACCAGGGGCAGCGCTGCGTGAAGCTCGCCTACCACATCGTCTCCGGCTCCGGCTGGTGCTACTTCAAGCTGCCGATCGATGTGAAGGTCGAGCCGGGCAAGACCTACGTGCTTAAGGCGGCGGTCCGCTACGAAGCCAATCGGCCCG
>CAZIWQ010000161.1:0-9644 GCA_964542355.1 uncultured Armatimonadia bacterium | reverse complement strand
ACGCTCCCCGCCCAGCACCCGAAGTTGTGTCCGGCGGCCGCCGGCTCCCCCGCCGCCGGATCGGCATGCGTGGTCGTGTTCCCCCAGTCCTCGCCGCACTCGGAGAACCGCGCGTCGAGCGGCGCACTCCAGGTGAAGTCGAAGATCAGCGGATAGGGCTTGCCATCGGCATAGATCACGGCATCCCTGGTGGTGAACTCGCGTGCCCCGGCACGCCAGGGGGGCGCCCCCGGCAGTTGGGCGTGAGCACTACTGAGCGCGCCGACGAGCAGCAGAGCAATCGTGGCAGTACGCATCATCTCGGCCTCCTGAACGTGTGTCACAGGACGTCGCGTGGCAACAACGCGGTACGGCTTCGCCCTCCGCCGCCGGACACCTTCGCCAGAGGCGGAGTCTTGGGCGGGGGGGGTATCCCCCGCGGGCATGCCGTGGTCGGAGCGCTCCCCCGCGCGCGATGGGGAGGCGGTCGGTGGGAGGTTCGGGGTCGCGCTCGGGGGAGCGCTCGTACCACGACACGGCCGGCCCCTCCGCCCGAGGGCGGCCCACAGGCGGTGCCGGGCGGCGCCGCGTGCCCGACCAGGAATCGGGTGCCCGTACGCCGAACCCCGTGTGCAGTGGGTAGCTCGCGCGCCGGCGAGCCCTCGCCGGCACCCTCAGCGTCCCGGAGGCACGATCAGGTGATGACCCCCATGCTCCCCCCCGGCCTCGTCTCGGCGGCCGTCGTGACCGCTTGCCTGGTGGCTCTCGCGCTCCCTGCCGGCGCCGGGGGACACGCGCTTGATCTGAAACACCCCGTGCTTGACCATGCAGTCGATCCCGCCAAATCCGCGGAGTACGAGCGTGCCGTGGCGGCCGCCATGGCGATGACCGAGACGCAACTGTTGTCCCTCGTGCCGGAGCAGCACTACAGCCGCTTCTGCCATTGCCCCGAGTGCTTTGGCGGCGTGGATTCCGACCTCGTCTTCCACTGGAGTATCGAGCGCCCCGATGAGCTCAGGTGCCGCTACTGCGGATTCGTGTGGACGCCGGAGGGCAAGTACCGGGAGACGGAGACCCTGGAGGGCAAGAACTCGCTGGGCGAGACGGTCCGCTACTCCTACTACCGCCACCCGGTACGTTCGACGCAGCACTTCTTCAGCTTGAACGTGGCGCTGTACAAGCGCGAGTGGGTGGTGCGGCAAGTGCAGGCGCTGGGACGGGCCTACCTGGCCACCGCGAAGCCCGCGTACGCGCGCCGGGCGGCGCTCATCCTGGACCGGATGGCCCAGGTCTACCCCCACCTCCCCGTCATCCAGGTGGGCAGCACCCCCAACCGCTACTTCCGCTTTGCCGCCTCGCAACAGCCCCCATACACGTGGGATGCGGGCAAGTGGGGTTGGCACTCCCCGGGCGGCGAGTTGCCCGCGGGGGTCATCGAGGCCTATGACATGGTGTACGCCAGCCCCGAGCTCGATCGGCTCTCGGCTCAGCGGGGCTATGACGTGCGCGAGCGCCTCGAGCAGGGGTTCCTGATCCCCACCTTCGAGGCCGTGCGCGCGAACCGCACGCACATCGACAACTACGTGGCCTACCTGGGCACAGCGGCGAAGATGGGACGCGTCCTGAACGAACCCTCCTGGGTCCACTGGGCCTTTGGCTGGATCGCCCAGAACGTGAATGCGGGGTGCTTCTACGACGGGATGTGGCACGAGTCGGCCTCCTACCACTACATGACCACCTCGGGCCTCAACCACTGCTTCGGCTCCGTCCGTGGCTACACCGACCCGGCCGGCTACACTGACCCGGCCGACGGCCGCCACTTCGACAATCTGGACCCCGAGCAGGAGTTGCCCTTCTGGGCCCGCGTACAGCATGCGCCGGAGATCGTGGACTTCCCGACGGGCTGGTCGCCGCCGGTGCACGACACCTGGGCCCGCGAGCAGCGCTCGGCGCCACGTCAGGCGTCCACGTCGGCGTTGCTCCCGGGCTTCGGCCAGGCCTCCCTCGGCCGCGGGACGGGTGACCACCAGGTGCAGGCCCTGCTGCACTTCTCCGGCGGCTACGGACACAGCCACCAGGACAACCTGGGCTTCCAGCTCTGGGCCAAGGGCCGGGAGATGCTGTCAGACATCGGCTACACCTGGTCGGACATCCGCGCATGGTGCGCCAGCACCATCGGCCACAACCTCGTGGCCGTGGACTGCCAGGACCAGGGCGGGAGCCCGACGGACGGTGACCTGCGGTGGTTCTTCCCCGACACGGGGGGCGTCAGCGTCGTCGAGGCCGAGGGCCGTCGCGGCTATGGCCGTATCAAGGGCCTCGACTGCTACCGCCGCCTGCTGGTGCTGATCCCCGTCTCGGCGGAGGACGCGTACGTGGTCGACCTCTTCCGCGTCCGCGGGGGGCAGGTCCATGACTGGCTGATGCACGGCGATGCGGATGAGGACATGACCGCCGAGTGCAGCCTGCCGCTCGGGGCGGGGCCGGCCGACCTGACGGTGCCGCCGGGAGAGGTCCCGTCCCTGCAGCCTGCGAAGTCCTACGCCATGCTGCGCGACCTGCGCCCCGGGCAAGCGGCGAGTGGCTTCCGGACGACCTTCCGCTATGCTGCCGAGCCCACTCGCGGCGTGCGCCTCCATGTGCTGCCGCCGGCACCCGTGAGCGTCTACCTGGGGCGGAGCCCGTCCGTGCGCCGTACCGGCAGGGGCACCGAGGCCGACAACCGGAAGATCTTCGAGTACTGGATGCCGCAGCTTGTGGTCCGGCGATTGGGGGCGCCGGGCCCGCTGGAGTCGGTGTTTGCCACGGTGGTCGAGCCCTTCGCGGGCGACGGCTTCCTGCGGAGTGTCGAACGCCTGCCGCTGCCGGAGGCGCCACCTGGCGCCGTCGCCCTCCGCGTCTGCTACGGCCAGACCGAGGACCTCATCATCAGCACGGAGGGCGAAGCGCCGCTGACTGCCGGCACCACCCCGGAGGGGGCGACGCTCCGGGGGCGCCTGGGGATCATCCGCCGCGTGAACGGCCGGCCACAGCGGCTGTGGCTCTTCGGGGGCGAAGACCTCGTCGCCGGGGACATGCGGCTGACCGATCAGACGAGCCAGTACCAGGGGACGATTGAGAGTGTCATGCGCCAGGCTGACGGTGCCGCCCGGGATGCCTTTGTCACCGCCGCGGACGTGCCGGCCGGCGAGGCCTTGCGCGGCGCCTGGTTGATTGCCACCCATGGCAGCGGCTTCACTCACGGCTATCCCATCGACCACGTCGAGAAGCACGAGGGGCGGACGGTCATCGTGCTCGGGATGGACCCGGGGCTCGAGGTGCGGGAGGGCGTGACGCAGGAGGTCTACTTCCCCCGGCGGAAGTTCCAGGGGCCCAACACGTTCGTCATTCCGCTGGCCTCCGCAGTGGGGCCGGAGGGCGCACAGCAGCGCTAGTGCCGCGTTAGGCATGATAGCATGGGTCATGTTCCGCACGCAGGTCCGGACCGTAGGTCCTCGGGTAGGGTCGTTGGTCGTAGAGCCCCTGAAAGGGGCTGAACGGCATGCCGCATCGAGGTGAGTTGCTGGTCCCGGCGACCCGGAGAGCCATCCCTAACGGGCCTCCAGGGCCCTGCAGGTCCCTGGCTGCTGCGCTGCATCCGCTGCCGACTATCCGACTAGAGGAGACAACGCTTGTGGAACCTGCGATCTGTGCCGCGATTGACTATGCACTGCCCTTCGCCGAGCTGATGCCGCTGATCCGCGAGGCGGGGTTTGGGGTCATCGCCATTGGGGCGCGGCCCGAGTACTGCGCGTACGACACCGACGAAGGGCGAGAGCGGATCCGGAGGCTGGCCGACGACAACGGACTGCGGATCGACTCTGTCCACGCGCCGTTCCCCGAGGGCGACCGGCTGTGCTCCCTCGAGGAGAGCGAGCGGCTGGAATCGCTGCGCCAGTGCCAGGTCGCCCTCGATGCCGCCCATGACCTCGCCGTGGACATCGTCGTGGTCCACCTCAACACCAGTCCCGATGCCGCCGTACTCGAGCAGATGATGGACCAGGGGATCCGGAGCATTGCGGCGCTCGCGGAGCATGCCCTGACACGAGGCGTGCGCCTGGCCGTGGAGAACAGTTGGGGGGAACCGTACGCGATGATGCTGGACCGCGTCATGACAGAGTTCGATCGTGAGCCGGTCGGACTGTGCTACGACTCCGGCCACGAGAACGTCCAGCGGACCGGCTTCCGGGACCTCAACCGCTACGGCCATCGCATCCTGACGCTGCACCTCCACGACAACCTCGGCGAGGACACCCACGCCCTGCCGTACGAGGGAGATACCGACTGGCCCCGCTTCATGGAACTGCTGCGTGGCTTCGACTACTGCGGGAACCTGCTCCTGGAGGTCGGCACTGCAAACTCGGCCTTCAAGGACCCCGCGCGCTTCCTGGCGGAGGCCCACCGGCGAGCCGTGAAGCTCCTGGAGAACCCGTGAGACACCCGCCCCGGCACCGCCCGACGGGACGGTCATCGCGAGCCCAGACCGCTGCGCGGCCTTCTGGCGAAGGATCACCATCACGCGAAGGCGCTTGTGAGCGAGACGAGACCCTCCGTCGCTGCGGCTTCTGTGACGCCGCACCAGAAAGGCACCCCGCCATGCGCATGAGCCACCTGCCCGTACGTGTCGATCTCCGGCTGCTGCCGCTCGTGGCCCTGTGCTGTCTCCCCGCGACCTTTGCGCAGGTAGCCGACGACAAGCTGCCGGCAGGAGCGAAGCTGGTCTTTGAGGATACCTTCGACCGGGCGGAGCTAGGGTCCTATCCGGCCGGCAACATCGACCCCGCCGAGCGCGCCAAACGCAACTGGTGTGTCCGGCGCGGGAAGTGGGAGATTCGCGCGGGGGCCGAGAACAACGGCTACCTGTGGGGGGCCGGCGGCCCGGCCGATGTCATCCTCGAGCGCACGGTGGGCCCGAACTTCCGCCTGGAGTACACCGCCTGGTCACCGCACCCCGGCGACCGCAGCGCCTTTGTCTGCGTCCCGCAGCCCAACTTCGAGTTCAAGAACGTCTACGACTTCCACTTCGGCTCGAACTACAGCCAGAACAACGCACTCTATCGGCAGGGGCAACTCGTCGCCGGCCCGGTGACGGCGCCGCTGCCCGTGGCGGGGATGAAGAGCCGCGTCGTCATCCAGAAGGTCGATGATCTGCTACAACTGCTCGTGGACGGTATGACGGTCTTCGCGGTGCGGGATCCGGGCTATGCGCGGGTCGAGGGGGAGCTGTCCGGGCCGCAGGGCCTCTACGCGGGGCTGTTCACCTGGTCGGAGGGGGTAGCGTACGATGACCTGAAGCTCTACAACCTGCCCGGCCCCCGGCGCGAGCCCCTCGCCGAAGACGCCCGGGCTACGTACACCCTCGCCCGCACCTTCGAGCCGGACACGGTCGATCGGCCGCCCGCGGAGGCAAAGGTGCAGACCGCGGCTGGCTGCTCCGTCACCGTGCGCGACGAGCCGACGGTCGTCTTCCACCCCAAGCCGCAGGGCCACTCGCTCGTCTCCGATCACTGCCTGACGGTCGTGGACGAGAACCCCGCGCCGGGGGCCGTTGCCGCGGTGACCGTTCCGCTCCCCTCCCTCGCGAGCGGCGAGGTCGAGGCCGAGCTACTCGCCACGTCCTGGCAGGGCGAGTGCGCGACGGTGTCGCTGGTGGATGGCGGGGGCGGCGAGCTGGCCGCGGTAGTCATCACCGCCGACGGCTCGTTCATGGCGCGGACAGCCGACGGCGAGGCGCGGCTGCTCGACCGCATCAGCTACCTGAATCGACCGCCCGACGGCCGGCTCTGCTTCCAGCCCGGCCGCTGGTTCACGCTGCGCCTGAGCTTCAACGCCGAGGCCGGCGTCTACCAGGCGGCCATCGTCAACCTCTACGCCGGCCTGGCGACGCCCGGTATCAGTTGGCTCCCACTCGGGAGCAACCTGCTCCTGCGTGGCGCGGGCCCGGTGTGTGGCCTGAAGGTGACGACCGGCGGCCGCGCGCGGCTGCTCGTCGACAACCTGCTGGTGGCCAGCCCGCGCGCCAAGAAGATCAACGACCAGTCCGTCACTCTCCCCCTGCGCACGATCCTGGGCCTGACCTTCCCGCTGCGCAAGGACCCCTTCAGCCTGGCGGTCTACTCGCTGCGTAACGAGGCCTTCACCCGGTACCCGGTCCCGGAAACGAAGGACGCCTCCGTCCGCGAGCCGACCGCGCTATTCCTGCAGGCGGCCGTGCGCTATGACAGCCTGCTCATCCGCCTCGGCTACCTGCAGGAGCATGCCCAGCAGTTGAGCCGGATGGCGTACCACCTGCGGCGCGCGGGACGGCGCGTGCCCTCCGGCGACGTGAATGGCTTCCTCGATCGCGTAGCCGCCGCGCGCGATGACCTGGAGGGGCTGCTGCGTACCTACGGCAACGCCTATCGCGATGCCGTCAATGAGCAGCCGCTGAAGGCGGCGTTCTTCCCCGGCGCAGACCGTCTGACGACCACGCTGGCCTCCCGGGAGCGCGAGGCCCGGGCGCTGAGCAAGCAGCTCATCACCGGCGCCGGCGGGAAGCCGGAGCCGGCGCCGGCCCTCGCACCCGGCCCGTACGACGCGCCCCTGGAGTTCAAGCACGGGCGCTTTGAGCGCGGGGGGAAGCCGACCTACTTCTACCCACCCGTGGGCGTCCGGGCGCTGGACCTCGTTTCGCGCGATCACCTCGAGCGGGCCTTGCAGCTCGACAACTGCTGGGATGTGCCGTTCCTGCTCGACCCGCCCAGTCAGCCTGCGAAGCAGGCCGCCAAGCAGAGCTTCCCCTGGGACGTCGTCAGCAGCTATGTCACGAGCTGGACGACAAAGGACAACCCCGCGGCCACGATGTACTGCGCCTCGATGTTCGGCTGCGTGCATGTCATGCAGCTTTGCCCGGCCTGGTGGCTGGAGACTCACCGCGAAGACTCGGATATCTTCTTCGCTAGCCGCGAGGGGAAGACCCCCAACTGGGAGGGGGCGGACAAGCCCTACCTGGCGCGGCCGCTGAGCGGGGGCCGATATGCCGGTGGGGGCGGCTACTGGGCCCGCCTGAACTTCTGGAACGAAGAGGTACGGCAGATGTACCGCGACATGATGGACGGATGGTCGCGGCACATGAGTGAGGAGTACCCGGACCGCGTGAAGCTATTCGCGCTCGGTCTCGAGCAGACGAACTTCCCCTACACCGAGAGCGGCTTCAACGAGAGCGCGATCCGGGCTTTCCGCCAACACCTGCAGCGCAAGTATGGGACCATCGCCGCTCTCAACACGGCGTGGGGCACGGCCCATGGGAGCTTCGACGACATCAACCCGCGCGAGTGCTCGGCCAGGCGGCCCAACGGCCTGCTGTACGACTTCCAGGTCTTCCGCCAGGACGGGTACTGCGAGTGGATGAAGCTGATCCAGGAGCGCCTGCGGAGGAACCTGCCGGATCTCGCCACCATGAACGACTTCAACTGGGCGTTTGGCGGGGCCAGCCAGGAGCGGGCGCTCGACCTGCCGCGCATGTTTCGGACCTATGACATCGTGGGCAGCCACTTCTACGGCATCGAGGCAGTCAAGCCAATGTATCGCTGCGGGGACTCGCTGCGCAAGGCGTACGGGAACCCGCTGGGCAACTTCGAGTGGGCCGCCGGTCTCCACCTGACCGACCTGTTCAACGAAGACGCCTACAAGGCTTGCGGGCTGCTGGACATGTGGGAGGAGATGGCGTGGGGCAAGTCGGTGCTCTCGATCTGGTACGGCGGCTCCGCCGGCTTCTCGGAGGGCGCGCAGTATTTCGTCCCCAACCTGCGGCAGTCGGTCCTGCGTTACTCGACGACCTTCTGCCCCGTGGGGCGGCTGCGGTCACGCCGCTTCGGCGAGATCGCCCAGACCTACCCGACCGTCACACCGCAGGTCGCGATCCTGGAGCCGACCACCTCCAAGTGGAACGGCCTGGATGTGTACACCCCGATGCTCGCGATCTCCGTGGCGCTGGAGCAAGGCGGGTGGAACTACGGGTTCGTCTATGAGGCGCCGCTGCTTGAGGGGAAGCAGTCGCTGAGCGGCATCCAGACGCTCATCGTGCCGCGCGGCGTGTGTCTCCAGCCGGCGATGGCTGACCGGTTGCTGCCGTGGATCCGGCAGGGGGGCACGCTGATCGCCGTGCTGCCGCCGGGGATGCTCAACCAGTACGGGCGGCCGGACGGCCGCCTGCTGCGAGAGGTCACCGGCAGCGCGAGTCAGGAGTTCAGCGAGGACTTCAGCCGCTGGTCGCCGGGCGATACGGCAGCGCTCACGCGCCCGGCTTCGCTGCAGGATGACGGCAAGCGGCTGTGCGCGCAGTACGGGCAGGGGCGGCTCATCGTGTTCACGCGAGCACAGCCGCTGCCGACCGATGCCGTCGTCAAGCTGGTCGCGGAGCATACGCCGCGTGACTTCTCTGCCGCGCAGGAGCGGCTGCGCCTGGTGGGTCGCGAGTCGGCCCGCCACTTGTATCTCTTCGTCGTCAACCCGGACGTCTACGAGACAGCCGAGGATCGCATCGTGGTGAGTGGCAAGTACGGGCCGGCCGTGGACCTTGGCTGCGATGCCGCGTTCCCGGTGAAGACGTCGCTCGCGGCCGGAGTCACCTCGTTCGACCTGCGCCTCGCGCCGGGTGAGGGGACCGTCATTCGGCTGGAGCAGGCGGGCGCGAGGTAGCCTGCGGGTCGGGGATACGTGCGCGTGCGCAGCGGCGCACATGGACTGTGACGGGCGACTCGTGTCCTTCGACCGGGCGCTGTCGCGAGTATCGGGCATTGAGCGCACGGAGGCGGTCGGGCCTGCCTGAAGCTCTTCTGAGGGGCAAGCACCGATACACACGTGGGGGCCGCCGGCGGCTTTCACACGGACTCCCGCAGTGCGCCTAGCGCTACCGGGCGGCCCCGTGTCCGCCGCTCGGATCGCCTCGCTGACGGGGGGGTGCCCGAGCGGACACGGCTGCCCGGGTGCGTGGGAGGCACGATGGTCGGCCGCTTGCTCCGCAGGTCCGAGGACGGGGGGTAGTGGCAATCCCGAGCGCGGGAAGTTGAGTGTGGTGCCGCCGAACCGGACCACGGGCGCGGCCAAGCGCGGAGGAGGCTAGATTGCGCGGACGGGCCGCGTCTGCTATCCTGCATTCTCTAGCAAACGGATGGCAATGGGCTGCCCTCGACCTCCTGACGCTGGGATAGGAAGCGATGACGATGGATGCCCGTACTGCGGATGTGCAATGGGTACGAGTCGAGTGCCTTCTGCTGGACCCGCTCAACCCCAGATTGGCCGTGGAGCAGCGAGACCCAACTCAGGAAGCACTGCTGGAGAAGCTATGGCGGGAAATGGCTGTTGATGAGGTGGCTCTGTCAATCGCCGCGAACGGCTATTACCCAGAGCAGGTGCTGCTCGTGATACCGGCTGATGGCGCCCCAGAGCACTATGTGGTGGTCGAGGGTAACCGGCGCCTGGCAGCGGTGAAGCTGCTGCGAGAGCCAACACTGCGCCGCAAGCTCAAGGCGACGGATCTGCCAACGCCTGGCAAGCACATTCTGGCCCACCTCGACAGACTCCCGGTGGTCGTGCACCCGGATCGGGAGTCCCTCTGGCCTTTCGTCGGGTTTCAGCACGTCAAC
>CAZIWQ010000160.1:0-9670 GCA_964542355.1 uncultured Armatimonadia bacterium | reverse complement strand
TGGCGACGTCGCGGCGAGCGGAGGCCCGCGGCGCAGCCGGCCGGCCAGGGCGAGCGCTGCCACCACGACACCGCCCGCCAGGTACAGGGGCCCAATCCAGAACATGAGCAGCACCGGCAGCAGGGCGCGAGGGCCCTCGCGCCAGCGGGCGCTGAACGGCACGGGGTTGACGGTGAGGTTCCACGGGGCCAGGAGCAGGCGGGGGACTGAGCGCGGTCCGGAAAACAGGCGCTGGAGCGGCGCCAGCCGCAGGTAGGCTGCGGGGTCCGGGATATGGCCAACTCCGAACTGCTTCTGCTCCAGAGCATACGCCTGCGCTTCCCCCGGCCCCCAGTACTTGCCCCCAAACACCCCGTAGGCGAAGGGGTAGACGGGGTTGCCGGTGTACAGCCAGGTCTTGACATACCACGGGGCGGCGATGCAGGCCCCCACGAGTCCGAGCGTCGCCATCGCCCGGACGCGGCGACTGAGCCCTCGCTGCTGCGTCGGTGCACTGATCCCCGCTGCCACCACGAGGACGCCGAATAGCGGAATGGCCTGCATTTTGGTGGCCATGGCACCCGCCGCCATGAGGCCACTGAGTGCGAGGGCGCGGGGCGCCCCCTCACGCCGCCAGACCAGGAACGCCAGCACCGCCAACAGGCCGTAGGCCGTCGTGCTCAGGTCGACGTAGCCGACCTGCATCAGCCAGCCGACTACGGGAGTGCTCGCGAAGACCAGGGCCGCCCACTTCCCGCTGCGCCGCGCCACGAAGTGCTCGCCGAGGACATAACAGGCCCCCAGCGCCATGCCCCCGTAGGCCCAGTGGAACAGCTTCGCCAGCGCCGGTCCCTGCAGCAGCATCCCCAGAGCAAACAACAGTTGCGTGAGGGCGGGGAAATGGGAGTGATGGTCATACCACAGGGGGGCATAGTAGCCGGTGCGGGCGTAGACACGGGCCTGGGCGAGGTGCTCGGCCAGGCCGTCCCAGTCACTGCCGGCGGGAGGGGCGAGGGCCCCGGCCAGAGTCACCAGGCACCACAACGCAAGCGCCCACGCGATGCCGAAGCCCGGTCGCCACAGGCCCAGCGCGAGGACAAGTAGGAGACACCCCCCGGCCACCGCCAGCGGGAGCACGCCGACGACACCCGTTCCCGCCAGCGCCAGGCAGAGCAGTGCGGCGATGGCCGCGGCGCCGGCAGCCAGGCTCCACCTCTCGCCGGGGCCCCGCAAGGCGGTCCCCGCGCGCTGCGCGAGCATCCGCAGGCGCGATGCCACCTGGCCGGCCTGGCGGTAACCTGCCGCCGCGGCCACCACCGCAATCCCCACCGCCACCGGTAGCGTGAGCCGGCCGAGCAGGCCGGCCGCGGCAAGGGCATAGCCGATGACGAGCAGGCCGGCGCTCAACTCGAACAGGAGCTGCCCCGGCGGCCGCGCTCCGAGCAGCCGCCAGCGGGACAGGACCTCCGCGCCCACCAGCAGCGCGGCGGACATGACGAGCACGCCGAGGGCGAGCGCCAGGAGGGAAGCGAGCATCACAGTCGGCACAGCGACACGATTAGGGTCTCGAGTGCGAGCCGGTCATCCATCTTCTCGGTGCCCTGCCCTTTCAGGGCCAGATCCGTCTCATGGACCCTGAGTAACGCGCGCACCATCTGTACGTCGCTGAAGCTTCGCGCCTGCTCGGCATACTTGCGGGTGAGAAAGCGCATGTTCCTGGTGGTGGTGAAGAAGTTGTGCTCCTGGGGGAGACGGTCGGCCCAGTCGGCGGGGAGCGCCGCGGGGCTATCGAGGCTGACCCCCGCGGCACTGAGCGCGCGGGCCTGCCACACCAGCCGCAACTGGCGCGCAACCATCGCCAGGAGCGGGAAGGCCCCCCCCTGGACGCCGCCGACGGCGAGCAGGGCAGGCAACACCGAGAGGGCCGTGCGCGCATCCCGCCGGCCGATGGCATCGACCAGCTCGAACACCGTCGACTCGCGCTCCCCGCTGACGATGGCCGTGATGTCCTCGAGCCGGATCGCCTTCCGCTCGGGGCCGACGTAGGTCACCAGCTTCTCCAGCTCGTTGACGACGGCATCCACGCGGCCACCGACCGTCTCGACGAGTGTGCGGGCCACCGCGGGGGACATCGTCTTGCCGCGCGCGGCGGCCTCCTCGGCAAGCCAGGCCGGCAGCTCGCGGTCGTCCGGTGCCGTGGCCTCCACAATCTGGCCGGCGGCCTCGAACAGCTTCCGCAGCTCCGCCGCCACTGCCGGGCCCTTGCGGCGGTAGTCACCGGAGGTTTCCGCATCCACCACCACCATCGTCCCCGGGGACAGGTGGCGGAGTGCCTTGGCGACTGCGGTCTGGGCGGCGGCGGGCAAGCGGTCGAGGTTGCGGATCACGATGATGCGCGTGTCTGCCATCAGCGAGCCGCAGGCCACCTGGGAGGCGATCCCCTCCGCCTTGACCTCCTGGGCGTCGAGCACCACCAGGCCCCATTCACGCTCACTCTCCGGCAGGTTCGCGGCCACGATCGTGGTGAGCAGGCGCTGGCGGAGCGAGGGCACCGACCCGTAGATGAGTGTCAGCGGGTGGCGAGCATCGATGTCGGCGGCGGGGCGCGGGGTCAATCAGGGCAACCTCCCGGTCGCTGAGGGCCTGTCCGAGTAGTCATTACTTCGTCAATGCCTGCCGCGTGGGCGCAGGCTCCGTCGCCGCAGGCGGCGCCGTGTGGTGTTCAAGCCGCTCCTCCGGGGAGATGGGGCGCCCCTCGGCGGCGGAGCGGTACGCCGCGGCAAGCACGCGGACGAGGCGGCGGCCCTCATGGGCCCCGATCGGCGACGGTGCCCCCGTCGCGACGGCCTCAACGAACGCGCCGATCATGGCGTCGATCGCGGCGGCCGAGGTGCCGACCGGCTGCGGCGTGCCAGGAGTCACGACGACCTGCTCCTGTGGCCCGGTGCAGACGACGCTCCCCTGTGTCCCGGTCACGTCGAGCCGGAAGTAGCTCGCGGGCGCGTGCGGCGTCGTCGTGCGGCCGGTGATGACCGTCCCGACGACGCCGTTCGCGAAGCGAAGCGAGAGCTGTCCGAGATCTTCCATCCCGCTGGTGCGATAGTCCGGGTAGAACGCCGTCGCCGTCGTCGCGTAAACCGTCGCGACGGGCGCGCCAACCAGCCACAGCAGGAAGTCGAGGGCGTAGTGGCCGAAGTTGGTCAGCTCGCCGCCGCCGACACGGTCACGGTACTCGGGGGTGGCTGTGAACCCGGCAAGTGGCCCGCCGGCCTGCAGGTAGGTGAAGGTCAGCGTCAGCAGGTCACCGACGGCTCCGGCGCGCACCTGCTCGCGCGTGGTGCAAAGCGCCGGGGCGAAACGGGTGCCGAGTGTCACCAGCATGCGGATGTCGGCGGCCTCGACGGCGGCCACGATGCGGTCAGCGTCGGCGACTTCGCGGCACATGGGCTTGTCGCGCACGATATGCTTGCCGGCGGCGCAACACGCTTCGACAAGCGCGGGCGCCGCGCGCGGCTCGCACATCAGGCTAACGATGGCCACATCCTCGCGCGCCAGGAGCTGCTCATGCCCGTCGAGGTAGTCGGCGCCATGGCTCTGGGCATACTCGCGGGCGTGCCGCACCGGGTCCTTGCCCTCGAGCATCGCTGGCGAGATGCCCGGGTACTGGCTCACGGCGACGATCCGGCAGGCGGGATGGCGGGCGAGTGCCTGCTCGTAGGAGTGCTGGCCGCGGACTCCGCAGCCGATGACACCAACACCGATGGTCATGAAGCCGGCCTCCGCGACAGGCGTCTCACAGCCACTTCTGCATGAACGGGATCCCGGTCTCAACGCGGATCTCGTGCCCGCCCTCGTGGAGGTCGAGCTCGATGCGGTCGGCGACGTCCAGGCGCACGTAGTGGTCACGCGCCGCCGCGAACTCCTCCTGGACGAACGGCCACCAGGCGATGCCGTCGCCCTTCCCGGTCTGTGACATGACCGCGCGCGGGCAGATCAGGGACACCAGGTCACTGTCGGTGAACTCGCGCAGCCAGCCGGGGATGAAGATGTGCTCCTCGGGCACGGAGAGGAAGCAGCTATAGCGGGGGTCATCGATGGCCATCTTCTTCACGCGGTGGTTGAACCAGGCCGTGATGATCCCGGCCTTGATGCGCGGCTCCAGCGGCATTGTGAAGAGCGTGTAGGCGCCGCCCAGGCTGATGCCCCACATGCCGAGACGGTTCGTGTCCACGTCATCGCGGGTCGCGAGGTAGTCGATGAAGCGCCGGATCTTGGCAATCTCCAGCCCCCACAGGGTCTTCCCGAGCATGAGGGCGAGGCGGGTGTAGCGCGCGCGCGGCGCGGCCTCGGTGATATTGCACGGCGCCAGCACCCCGCAGCCCGCCGCCAGCACCCGCTGGCCGTAGTGGTGGTAGAGCTCGGCGTCGTCGAGGAAGCCGAGCACCCGCTCGGGCGAGCTGCCGATGCCGTGCTGACAGATGATCAGAGGGACCGGGCCGGTGGCGTTGCGCGGCAGCACCAGGACAGCGCGTCCCCGCAGACCGGGGTACAGGTCGAGCGTCACCCACCAGCCGATGACATCCTCACTCTCGATCCATGGCTCAACCACCGGGTTCATCGCGGCGAGGGGAGGGCCATAGTCGCCGACCGCCGCCAGCCAGCGCTCGCGATTGGGGGCCACCGACTGCAGGTAGGCATCGAGCGAGGAGTAGTCGCGCCGCCAGTAGTCGGGCTGGCGCGTGCCGTACTGCTCGCTGAGGCGGCGCAGGAAGTCCTCCGTCTCCATCCGCATCAGGTGCTGGCGGTCGTGCTGGCCCCGCTCGATCAGCCCGCGGCCGGCGTGAAGCACGTTGTCGTAGAACGTCATGGTCGACCCTCCCGGTCGTGGCGACGCCGCCGGCTTGCGCGCCGTGGCGCCCGATCGTCATCCTGAGGAGCGCATGCGGCTTCGCACAAGCCGCAGCGACGAAGGACCTGCCCTTGCCCGGAAGTGCCCTGCCATGGAGCCGATCCTTCGCTGGTGCACGCGGGCGCGGTCGTGGCTGACGATGGGCGCCGGCGGGGCCGCACCGCGGCTGGGTGAGTGACTTCCCCTGCCGGCGGCAGGAATCCTTGCGGGATCGGGTGCGAGTTGGTACTATTTGCGCGCACACCGAACATGCTCGCCGCTGGTTGCGAGCCGGGGAGTGATACCCATGTACCAGATCACCCTGATTCCGGGCGATGGCACCGGGCCCGAAGTTGCTTACGCCATGAAGCAGTGCGTCGATGCCACCGGGGTTGCCATTGAGTGGGAGGAGGTCCAGGCGGGGGCCGACGTGATGGAGCAGACGGGGACCCCGCTGCCGGAGAGTGTCCTCGAGTCGATCCGCCGCAACAAGGTGGCCATCAAAGGTCCCGTGACGACCCCCGTGGGGAAGGGGTTCCGCAGTATCAATGTATCGCTGCGCCGGCAGCTCGACCTCTACGCCTGCCTCCGGCCCTGCAAGTACTACCCGGGGGTGAAAGCGCGGTACCCGGAGGCCGACATCGTCATCGTGCGCGAGAACACGGAGGATCTGTATGCCGGCATCGAGTTCGAGCGCGGGACCCGCGAGTGTCAGCAGGTGATCCAGTGCCTGCGCGAGCTCTCCGGGGCAGTGATTCGTGACGACTCAGGCATCAGCATCAAGCCGATCTCGGAGTCCGCCAGCGCCCGCATCGTCCGCTTCGCCTTCGAGTATGCCCTCCAGAACGGCCGGCGCAAGATCACCGCCGTCCACAAGGCCAACATCATGAAGTTCAGCGACGGCCTGTTCCTCGAGACCGCACGCCGCGTGGCCGAGGAGTACGCCGGCCGCGGGATCGAGTTCGAGGACCGCATCGTCGACAACATGTGCATGCAGCTCGTGCAGAAGCCCGAGCTGTACGACGTGCTGGTCCTGCCCAATCTGTACGGCGACATCCTCAGCGACCTGGCCTGCGGACTGGTGGGGGGGCTCGGAGTCGCGCCGGGCGCCAACATCGGTGACGACTGTGCGGTGTTTGAGCCCACCCACGGGAGCGCACCCAAGTACAAGGGCCTCAACAAGGTGAACCCGACGGCAACGATCCTCTCAGGCATCCTGATGCTGCGTCACCTGGGCGAGCAGGAGGCCGCCGATCGCCTCGAAGCCGCGGTGGCCGCCGTCATCAAGGCAGGCAAGGACGTGACCTACGACCTCAAGCCGGACCGCGATGACCCCACTGCCGTGGGGACCAGCCAGATGGCCGACGCGATCTGCGAGACGATGGCGAGGGGCACCTAGCAGCGTGCTGGGAAGACGGCGCGGTTGCTTGGCTCTCCTGGTCGCCACGGCGCGCGCGCCCGTCTCGCCTGGTGTCATCCTGAGGCGCACGTGCGGCTTCGTAGAGGCCGCAGCGACGAAGGATCACATTCCGCCAACAAGCGCCTTCGGCTGGGGGTGATCCTTCGCCCGAAGACCGCTCCGCGGTCTGGGCTCAGGATGACAGTCCCGTCGAACGGCGCGAGAGACAGCGGCGTCTGAGACGACCAGCGGCTGGCGGAGGGTGACCCCCCGCCAGCCGCTGGTGTTGCCATGCCGACGGTGATCGCCGCGGCGCTACCCCGTGGGGCCGGCCGCGACAACCTCGGGGGAGACGCCGTCCGCGAACTGGCTGAAGTTGGCGCGGAACCGCTCGCACAGTTCCGCCGCCTTCTGATCGTAGGCGGCTTGGTCGCGCCAGGTGCTGCGCGGGTCGAGCGTGCCGGCCTCGACCTCCGGGCACGTCGTGGGAACGTGGAACCCGAAGGAGGGGTCTTCGCGGGTCGGGGCCCGGTTCAGGTCGCCGCTGAGCAGGGCGCGCAGGACCGCGCGGGTCACCCCGATGTTCATGCGATGCCCGACGCCGTAGGGGCCGCCGGTCCACCCGGTGTTCACGAGCCAGCAGTTGGCCTTGTGCTTGGCGACACGCTCGCCCAGCATGTTGGCGTAAACCCCCGGATGGAGGGCCATGAAGGGGGCCCCGAAGCAGGCACTGAACGTCGCCTGGGGCTCGTTGATCCCGCGTTCCGTCCCCGCGACTTTGGCTGTGTAGCCCGACAGGAAGTGGTACATGGCCTGGTCCGGAGTGAGCCGCGACACCGGGGGCATGACACCGAAGGCATCACACGTGAGGAAGATGATGTTGTTCGGGTGTCCGACGACGCCCTCCCGCACGATGTTGCTGAGATGGGAGACCGGATAGGCGGCGCGGGTGTTCTCGGTAAATGAGTCGTCGTTCAGATCGACGCGCCGGGTGTCGAAGTCGACCATCACGTTCTCCATGATGGTGCCGAAGCGGCGGGTGCATTCGTAGATCGCGGGTTCCGCCTCGCGCGACAGGCGGATGATCTTGGCGTAGCATCCGCCCTCGAAGTTGAAGATCCCGTGACTGCTCCAGCCGTGCTCATCGTCGCCCACCAGCGCCCGCTCGGGGTCGGCCGAGAGCGTGGTCTTGCCGGTACCGGAGAGCCCGAAGAACAGCGCCACATCGCCGCGGTAGCCGACGTTGGCGGAGCAGTGCATGGAGAGCACTTCATTGCGAGGGAGCAGGTAGTTAAGGATCGTGAAGATCGACTTCTTGATCTCGCCACCGTAGCGCGTGCCGCCGATGAGGATCGTCTTCTCGCCGAAGTGGACTACGATGAAGGTCTCGGAGTTGGTGCCATACTCCTCCGGGGGCTGGGCGTGCAGGCCGGGCATGCAGATCACGCGGAACTCGGGGATGTGGTTCATCAGCTCCTCGCGATCACGGATCTGGATGAGCATGTTCCGGGCGAACAGGCTCTGCCAGGCATCCTCGGTAATGACGCGGATGGGGATGCGATAGCGCGGATCGGCACCCACGTAGCAGTCCTGGACGAACAGGTCCTTGCCCTGGATGTAGTTGAGCATCAACTCGTGCAGCTTCCAGTAGTGGGCCTCCGACAGTGGTCGGTTGGCGACACCGTCCCAGTGGATGTGCTCCCGGCAGGTGTCCTCGTCGACGATGAACTTATCGTTGGGCTGGCGTCCCGTCGTGTGCCCCGTGCGAACGACGATGGGCCCGAGATGCACCAGCAGTCCCTCGCGCCGGCGGATGATCTGCTCGTATAGCTCCGGTGTGCTGAGGGTCCAGTAGACTCGTCCTACGTTGCGAATCCCATGATGCTCAAGGCCATGGCGTGGTCGAGCGCGATCAGGCATGGTCGGGGTTCTCCTCTGGTTGGGTGCGACATCGCCGCCACGTGACGCCGCTTTCGCCCCGCCTCCGGCCCGCCGGACGCTATCAATAGCCGATCCCGACGGCACCAATGGACGCCGTGCTGACCTCCCCGTGGCTCACCACGAAGAGGCGGTCATGGGCGGCCCGGAGTTCAGGCGCGGCCCACGGCAGGTACTGCCGCGAGTTATATTCAACACCCATCAGGGTGTCGATGCGAGCGGCCAGGCCCACGGAGTGGAGCAGCGAGCGCCCGGGGTTGGTCAGGTCCTGCACAGTCAGCGCCAGCCCCGCTTCCGTGGCCTTGGCCACGTATAATAGCGAGGATGAGTGCCCCTTGCAAGTCTTGAGCCCCACGCCGGACCACCCCAACTCCATCGCCAGGTCCAGCTTTGTCAGGTCAGTCACGCCCTCATCGACGACAACCGGCTTGATGCTCGCGACGGCCGACAGGTCGAACCGATGCACCGCCAGGTCGCGTTCCGTCGGCTGTTCGAGGTACAACAGGCGTTCGAAGGCCAGAGGCGATGCCACGCGCAGCCTGTCAAGATACTCAAGCACCGTGTCCGGGTTCGGGTTCATCTCGTTGGAGTCGGTGGACAGGTAGAATGGGTCGCCGATGCCGGCCTGCTCATACGTCGCCTGGATCACCGCGGCAACCTCGACCGTCCGCGCCACATCCCAGTCGGTGTCGGTGCCGCGCAGCTTGACCTTGAAGCAGCGGATGCCGTCGCGCCGGATCCAGTCATCGAGGCTCACCGGCAGGCCGTCGGCGGGGTCATCGGCGGTGAGCTCGCCGTGGGTGAGCTTGTCCAGGCCGCCAACCAGATGGAACACGGGGAGCGTGGGCTTGTAGGAGCGGTGGAGGTAGTCGGCGAGGTACTTGCCCCGGAACTCGGGGCCGCACCAGCGCGATAGGTCGCTGTCCATGAAGTCGGGTCCGTAGCCGTCGTACGTGCAGATCCCGTTGGCCTGACCGAAGGCGTCGTGGAGGGCGGCATCGGTGGGGCTGGCACATACCAGCGCGGCCAACTGCGGCATCGGCTCGCCGAGCGCGAGCTCGCCTTGGACGTCGGCGCGGATCGTGTCCAGGGCCGGCTTCGCCTCCATGAACAGATCGACGGGATGCCCGTAGTGAGCGCCGGCCAGCATCGCAGCGCAGAACCGCTCGCCCACGAGGCGCATCGCCCGGTCGCGCACCTCGTGTGACAGGGCTGCGCTCGGGAAGCCCCAGATGTCGCTGAGCAGGATGTTCCCGTAGCCCTCGCCAACCCGGCCCGACCGGGTCTCAACACGGGCCCGCACGGTCATCGCCGTGATCTCGCGGATCACCCCCGTTCCGAACTTGAGCGGGACGCGGAACTCCTCGGCGGTGAAAGTCGGCTCAATCTCAAGCAGGCGAATGTCGGATTCCAATGGAAATCACTCACTCATGAGACGGCATGTCAGCGACGCCGGAGCGACGGCG
>CAZIWQ010000159.1:0-9683 GCA_964542355.1 uncultured Armatimonadia bacterium | reverse complement strand
CCTATCGCTGAGGGACCCCGCTGCGCGGGGCCGATCGTCCTGCGGACGGTACGGCCGCGACCACCGCGCGCCGCCGGGTATCCCACTTCCGCTCGTCTCGCACTGCAAGCCACACCCGACGGCTCATGCTTGACACGGTACTATAGCTTACTCAACTCGCTGAGGGCCTCCAGGGCCTCGATCCGGACCTGGTCCATCACCGCGCGGTCCTTCGGCACAGTCCACGTCAGCCTCTCACCCGTGATCTGGCTCACGACACGATCGGGCCCGGACGTGAGGAGTCCCTTCGCGCGCGTAAGCAGTGGGCTCTTGACCCCCTTCGCCTCCAACTCGGCCACACGCGCACTCAGCCGCACGAAGTACTCATAGTCTTCCGCACCCTCCCGCAAGGCCTCCATGTGCTTGCCGTCGGTGACGCCGGTCGGGCTCAGGAACAGCGGCACGTAGCCCGTACGTGGGGCGACGTAGGCGTTCCACGAGGTGCCGGCGCCGCCTTCATCGCTGAAGGCCCAGAAGCACGAGCCGCGGGCCCCGTACTTGATGGCCCACCAGAACTGCCCGCGCCAGTAGCTGGTCGGGTCGAAGTTCTTGCCGCCATTGCACGAGTAGAACCATAGCTCGCGGCCGGCGGCCTTCTGGGCGGCGAAGAAGTCGCGGTAGCTCTGCGCGGCGCTGAGGAAACGCGGGGTGTTGGGGCACAGCACCGTGCAGTTGGCGTAGAGGTCGGGGCTCACGGCCTGTGGGTCGGCGTGGCAGACATCCTCCCAGATCACCACTTGCGGCTGGGCGGCGCGAAGGGCCTTCGCCCATGCGGTGATGATCTCGTCCTGCTCCGGCTTGGTCGGCTCATCGATGATCAGCAGGATGAGTTGGTTCGGCGTGACGCCCTGGCCCTTGATGTGCTCCACCCACGCCGTGATCCACTCGCCCACCATCCGGCTGAAGCGCGCGGTGCCGATCTTCTCACCCGCAAGGGTGTTCCCGACCGACAGGAACACCGCATAGTGGCGGGCGGCGGGCCACTTCTGCAGCCAGCCATCCCAGCGACTGAAGTCGAGCTTGTCACGGTTGGTGAGCTTGCCGGCGCGGTCGAACTGCGCATTCCACGGCGCCACGCTGCCGCCCGCCCATGGTGTATCGACGAAGTGCTCGCGGAGGTTGGCGATCAGGGCCGGGAGGTTGGTCTTCCCCGCATCGTAGGCGCCGGTGGTCTCGGTGTAGTCCCAGCCACCAATCGCGATGGAGGGGAGGTCGGGGAAGTCGAACGGGTAGACCTGCAGCGTGAGTGGCACCGCCGCCTCGCCACCGCGTGACGCCGTGACGGTGACTTCGCCGCGATACGTGCCGGGCGGCACGTCGAGCGGCCGGAATGAGAACCAGACCTGACGGGTGGTGCCGGCCGGGATCGCGAGCCGGTAGCCCCCCCGCGTCTTCCGTGCCGGCGGCAACGCCGCCGCGATCGGCTTGCGGTCGGGGGTGTCCGTGAACAGCACTTCGCGCACGCTCACGTAGTCCGGGTTGGCCCCGCCGGGCAGACCACTCACGTTCACCATGGCGGTCATCTGCCGGTCGGTCGCATTGGTGAGGTTGAGTACCTCCGCGCGGTACTCGCGGCGCATCATCTGCACCTTGAGGGCGGGCCGCACGCGGCCCGGGCGCGCCGGCGCCTGCGTTGGCAGCAGCGGATCCCACCGGTTCTGCGTCCATACCGTCAGCGGGGCGAGGCCCCGGGAGCGCAGGACGGGGGCATTGAGCGAGTAGATGCGGGCATGCAGGTCACTGAATGGTAGAACCGTCCGGAAGTCGCGCGGGAGCTGTTCCGGGGTGGCGTCGATCTCCGTCGCGAGCTTGTCGGCGGTGGCAGCGAGGCTGGCCTTCTCCGCACGGCCCAGAGCCGAACCGACGATCGCCGCGCGGGCGTCCGCAAGGTCGGTGCGCAGCCGCCACAGCACGCCGCTGACGGCACGGCGGCTGACGAAGAACGTCTCCGCGTCCTCAACCGGCTGGCCCGGGGACGCCTGCGTCAGCAGCGCCTCCGGCCCCCGGTACACCTCAATCTCATCCACGAACGCGTATGGCACCTGCGCAACGAACAGCTTCACATAGCGGCCGGCGGTCTTCAGGTCGCCGACGGTAAAGCGGTACGTGCTATAGCCGTCAGGGCGGGGGCCGCCTTGCCGCGTCGCCTCCCGGATCAGATCCCCGGCATAGTACCAGGACTTCGCGTCATTGCTAACGAGGATGAAGATGCTGGACGGCCAGGTGACCCCGGCCACCCCGGCGGCCGTTGAGTAGGAGAGGCCGGCGATCGGCTCGACCTTCCCGAGGTCGAGGCTGATGATGACGGGCATCGCGCCACCCCATCCCACCGTCGACTTCTGTGTCCAGAAGTAGCCGACCGTGTACACCCCGTCGGTCAAGTCGGTGCGGTCCCCGCGGTCGGTGCAGTAGCCGTAGCCGGGCCCGGGCGCGAGCGCATAGGGCTTGCCGCGGGCGATGTTCGGGCCCGGGGGCACGAACACGTCGGCCGGGCGCACCTCGGCGGGTGCGTCGGCGGCCAGGTAGATCTGCACATCATCCACCCCCGAGCTGCCCACAGCCGCCTGTCCCGACTTCACGATGGCCTGGTCGCCATAGATGCGCACCTCGAGCTTGTCCACATTCCCGCTGTTGAAGCGGGCGCCCGCGGTCTTCCAGACCTTGCCGGCACTTCCCGCCAGGGCGACCGCGACCTGCTGTGGCCCGGGCGCGAAGACCTGCACCAGCGGCACGCACTTGCCGTCGCTCTTGAACGCCGCCGAGAGCACATACTCGGTATTCGGCTTGCAGGCCACCGCCTGCGTCACGGGGCCGGCGGGGCCGGCCGTCCGCGCGCTGTACTGGAGCGACGAGTTCGCGCTGAAGCCGTCGTCGTCGACCCAGTGGTAGAGCGCGCGGCAGGCTGTCTCGGCCTGCCAACTCGCCGGCCACGACTTGTCAGCGTCGACCACAATCTGGAAGTCACTGTTCTGGACGAGCCCGGGTGCGCCCAGGGCCAACCCGGAAGCGATGAAGACAAGTCCGAGCACAACAAGGGTGCGGTTGGGCATGTGGCCAATCACTCCTTGGCTCTGACGGATGGTGGTGCTTCGAGCACGACGTCATCCCCTGATCCCTACCCCCCATAGGCGCTAGCCAGCGCACGTGGGCCGCCGCCGGGACGGCGGCGCGGACGCAGAGAGAAGAGGGCATGACGCCTCCCGTGTGCTCCCCCGCCAGGCATGCCCGGCGGGGGAGCACAAGACAAGAAGGGGGAGGGGCCACCGCATCCCCCGGCAGACGCCGGGGGCTGGGAGACCTCGCTGCGCTCGGCCAGACGTGCTTCGCACGTAACGGCGCGGCGAACAGCCGGCACCGGCGGGGGACGAGCCCCGGGCCAACGACGGCCCACGCCGACACCAACCCGGCCCCACCACGGCCAACAACAGAGGCCTTGACGGGGCTTAGGGATTCTGCAGACGGCCAAGGGCCTTCGCCGCCGCGATGGCCGCTCACCCGCCTGCCGCCCTTCTCACCTCCACCACGACCACCTGCCCGGCGGGGAGCTGTAGGGCGAAGCCGGGGGCTGCCCCCGGCGTGACCGCGAGGCTCTGCCCACTCACCAGCTCCCTGGCGGCAAGCTCTCCGGCGCCGCCGCCGGGTAGCTCCGCCGTCAGCGTCACCACCACGGCCCTAGCGGTCGGTGCGTGGTTCTTGAGGCTGAAGAGCAGGTCGCCGTCCGCGAGGCTGCCAAAGCGCTCGAGCTGCACCGCCACGTCGTCCGTGTGTGCCAGGGTCACCGGCTCCCACCCCGCGGCGCTGAGGCGGCGCAGGATCGGGACATAGCGGCGCATCAGGGCCACATACTCGGGCTTGCTCGTGTCGCAGTACCCGCCCGGCCAGCACCCGTACAGCAGGTGGTCGCGGACGAAGGGGTCCTCATACTGCTCGTCGGCGCACGGGAGCGAGCAGACCGGCTTGTGCCGCGCCATCGTCCGGGCGTAGGTGCCGGCGTTCTTGATGTTCCCTTCGTAGCCGAAGATGTCCAGGAGCGCGAGTGTGGCCGGCACGGCGGAGATGACGCCCTGGTTGGCGATCAGGTAGCGGCCCTGCGCCCGCAGACGCTTCACCAACTCCCGCTGCAGCTCGTAGGTGGCCATGTCCTTGAGGATCACCGGCTGCAGCGTCTCCGGGTCGAACAGCACCGGCTCATCGGCCGCCGCGAGATGCTCGCGGCGGTAGCCGAAGGAGCTACCCCGGACATGGAAGTTGTCCCAGCCGAACCCGTCGATCCGCACCCCCTCCGCGGCGTAGTACTGCTCCACCGCCGGCAGCCACCGGTTGAGGAAGAACTCCCCCGCGCCCCCGGGGATGTCGGGGTCCGGGTTGAAGGGGATGTACTTGGCCGCCAGGATGCCGAACTCCCCCCGATCGGCCCGGCCGTACAGCAGCCCGCTGCGGTCATAGATCAGCGATTTCTCGTACGCCCGGAAGACCTCACGCATCCAGGCGTCGCGGTCGGGCCCCAGCCGCGCATCATACGGGAACCAGTAGCTCCACGGGGGGAGCGGGGTGGTGCGCCGCGGGTCGGCGATGAACCGGATGCGCTCCTTGATGTCCGCATTCCCGGCCTTCTCGTAGCCCTCCATCGTCACATGCAGGTTCGTCCACTCGATGTAGGGGAGCGCGAAGTAGCCGGCGGCATTGTCGAAGCGCACGGAGTTGGCCATCGTCCTGGCGCCGGCGCGCGCGTCCGCCCCCCAGTGGTACTGGAAGCCCAGCTCAGGCACCCGGGGGTTGAACTCATAGGTGCCCCAGCAGCCCCAGCCCCCATACCGCGGGATGCGGTTCTCGAACCCCTCCGGGAAGTAGCCGTAGTACCTGTCGACCGCGGAGCGGAAGCCCCAGCGCGGGTCGGGCTCGTACACGTCGCACTCGAAGCCGGCCGTCTGGCTCTGCTTCGTGGCGGCCGGTGTCAGGCAGAAGTCATACGCGAGGTACAAGAGCCCCAGCACCGGGTTGTAGACCATGCGCTGAATGCGTGGCAGCCCGAGCGGCGTCGCTAACGCCAGCGCCCGCCGGTCACTGTTGATACAGCAGAAGGGATACGGCGAAACGCGGGGCGATTGGAGGGACGAGGGGTTGTAGAAGAACTCGGCCAGCCCCTGGATCGTGCGGGGAGTGCGCACGTCATCCCACCAGGTCCAGCCACCGGCGTCGACGGGGAGTGCGCAGTACAGCGTCAGAGGCCGGTCGTGGCTCCCGCGGTCGGTCACCGTCACGCGGCAGCGCAGGCGGTCACCGACCGGCTCATAGCGCGCACGCACCTGCAGACCCGCCAGCGGCTCCGCAGTCTGCGTCACCGCCGCGCCGTCGGTGACGAGGGTGCCCTCGACGGCGAGCGGCTGCTCGCCATGCTGCCAGTCGCGGATGAGCAGGCCGCTGAGCGCCGAGGCCGGCGCGGAGGCCGGGTGGGCACCTCGCGTACCACCCATGCCCGCGATGCGTCCCCGCTCGTCGAAGGCCAGACGGAGCCCCTGCGGCGTGTGCACCGTGCGCGTGGGAGGGCCCGCCGGCCGCGTCGGGGGTGCAACCATCAGCCGATCGAACGGCACCATCCCCGCCCGGATCTCGACCAGCTCGAGGCCATCAACCCACCAGGTGTAGTCATCTCGCACGTCCGGGTTGGTCTCATACAGGTAGATGATGATGCCGCGCACGCGGTCGCGGTTGTAGTTGAGGATGTCGTCCGTAAGCCGCACCCACTTGCCGACGGGAACGGTGTGGATGGCGAACTGCTGGAGGGGTGCGGTATGGTTGTAGACAACCACGCACATTCGCTTGTGCGTCACGGTGGGGTCGTCGGAGGTGACCTTGACGAAGTAGCGCAGGGAGGCGTACTTCGTCCAGTCGTTGGCGGCGGGGTCGAAGGCGCGCCCCCACTGGGGGTAGCTCTCGGCGTCGCTGCGGGCCGAGTGCACGCGGAAGCGCAGCGAGCCGGTACCTTCTTTGAAGTCCTGCCTGTCCACCTCCACGCTCCCCGTCCACTTGTGGCCCAGCTCGGGCTGGCCGGGGGTATAGCGGGCGGCGGTCTCCATGTTGTCAATCAGCCGGACGGTGCCTGGCTCCTCGGCGCGGCAGCAGGAGGCGAGGCACAGCAGGACCAGGGGAAGCACAGTCGGCATCGCGGTGACCCCTTCCGGTGCGCTGCATGTTGGGCGCGGCCTCCCGGCCGGACCCCTGGAACCGCGGCCGAAAGGCCTTTCTGAGGCCGCGAAGCCATGCCAGGATGGCTCTGGAGGGCACTCAGCCGGCCGCTACGCCTCGGGGGCCGGCCGGATGTGGCCGTTTCGGCCGGGCCCCTAGAACATCGTCCCGCTGGAGAAGTTGAAGTCGTGGATGCGCAGGGCCGGCGCCCAGCAATGATCCCCCTGCGCCCCCTCCTGCCCAATCATGTCCACACGCCCCAGAGCCTCGAGGATGCTCTGGGTGAAACGCAGGTTCTTGACCCCGCCCACCACCTCGCCGCCCTCAATCAGGAACGTGCCGTCGCGTGTCATCCCGGTGAACACCGTCCGCACCGGGTGGATCATGTTGGTGTAGTGGAAGCGAGTGACCAGCACGCCGCGGTCGGTGGCGCGGATCATGTCGTCCACGGAGTACGGGCCGGGAGCGAGGAACAGATTGAGTGGCACCGGCCCCCACGTGTTCGGGGGCGGCAGGGCGTGGCCGGTATTGCGCGCCCCGGCCTCCCGTCCGGCCGTGAACGAATCGTACGTGATACCCACCAGGACACCGTCGCGGATCAGCTCCACCCGCTGGCGCGGCAGCCCCTCATAGTCATACGGCAGACGCATGCCACGCGGGTCGCAGCCGTCGTCGTACAGGGTGATGTTCTCGCCGCAGACCTGCGCCCCGAGCTTGCCGGTGGTAAATGACCGGCCCTCCTGGTGCGCCAGGGCATGGAGGTCATAGATCCCAAGCTGCGAGAGCATGTCGGTAACGGCCAGTGGCTCGAGGATCACGGTGTACGGGCCGGGGGCGAGCTCGCGGGGGGCGGCGGAGGTGAGTGCCTTCGCAACGGCGACCTCGCCGAGGCGGCGGGCGGAGAGCTGGGCCACATCATCACCCATCGCCTCGGCAAACCCGGTCGAGTCGGGTGCCTGCATCACCACGCTGGCGTGGGCCCGACTGCGCGCATAGTACGCCGCGACCCCCAGCGAGTTGACGACGGCGAGGGCGCTGTCACCAGTCATGAACTGCCCGGCCGCCGCGAGGTCGTGCTCCCGGGCGAGGCCGATGATCGTGCGCACTGCGGCGGCCCGCTCCTCGGGGCCGCACGCCACGGTGGCCGCGACAGGCGTCACCTCGCACGGGGGGGGATCGGCCACGGGGCCGGGGAGGGAGACGAACTCCTCATTCGGGGCGGCGAGCCGCGCGAGCGTCAGGGCGCGGTCGGCCACCGCGCTCAGGGCCTCCGGCGTGGTGCTCGTGGTCGCGGCGACACCAATGCGCTTGCCCACGATGGCCCGCACCGTGATCTCGGCGCCGGACTCGTGGACGTTCTGATGGATGGCGTTGTTGGCAAAGCGTGTCAGGCCCTGCGTCGAGCTGGAGATGAGCACGTCGGTCTGATCGGCGCCGGAAGCCCCCAGCGCGCTGTGCGCCCACTGCAGCAGCATCTCACGGTCAGTCGTGGTCATGGTCTGCTGCGTCCTCCTGTTTCATCACACCCGCCCGGATGCCGCGGAAGCGTGCGGGGGCGACGCCGTGGCCGACGCGGGCGCCTTGCATCGGCTCGCCCTTGCCGCAGTTCGGCACGCCCCAGATGATCCATTCCCCCTGCTGCTTGCCGGCGACGGCGTCACAGGCGCCCCAGAACTCGGGCGTGATGCCCGTGTAGGTGGCATTGCGGTGCAGCGCCCCCACCTCGCCATCCCGAATCTCGAACGCCGCTTCCGTCCCAAACTGGAAGTTGAGGCGCCGGTCATCGATGCTCCACGAGGTGTTGGTGCACAGCAGGAAGCCGTGCTGCGTGTCGGCGATCATCTCGTCGAGGCTCCAGTCGCCGGGGAGCAGGTTGACATTCGTCATGCGGATCAGTGGCGTGCGGGCCCAGCCGTCGGCCCGCATCGCGCCCTGGCTGACCTGCCCGATGCGGGGGGCCGTCTCGCGCGAGGTGAGATAGCCGCCGAAGATCCCCTCCGACACAATCTCGGTGCGCTGTCCCGGCACGCCCTCGTCATCGTACGCGAGGCTCCCCAGGCCCCCCGGGAGCGTGGCATCGGCGGTGATGGTGACGTGCTCGGAGCCGTAGCGGTAGTTGCTGTGGAGCTTGTCGACGGTCAGGAAGCTGGTACCGGCGAAGCTGGCCTCGGTGCCCAGCACGCGGTCGAGCTCGATGGGGTGGCCGCACGACTCGTGGAGTTGGAGCGCGAGCTGCGCGCCCTCGATGATGATGTCGAAGTGGCCGGTGGGGAAGTGGGGGGCCCGGAGCAGGCTGGCGGCCTCGGCGGCAATCCGCTCGGCCTCCGCCGGCAGGTCGAGCTCCTCCACGAGCTCCCAGCCGCGCGAGCCCATCTGGCCGCCGTGGGAGGAGGGGTACGAGCGGGTCTGGGTCTCGCCCGCCGCCGTCGCGGTGGCGGAGATGCCGGCCCCCGTCTCGATCCGCTCCTGGTAGATCTCGGCGCCCTCGGTGCTGGCGAACAGCTTCTCCTCGTGGAACGCCGTGAGCGATCCCTGGCGGAGGCGCACGTCAGCCGCGGCCTGCATCGCCCGATCGCAGTCCAGCAGCAGCGCCAGGCGCTCGTCCAGCGGCACCTCGAACGGGTCGGTGCGCGCACAGTGGCTCACGTGGGCCGTCGCCGGCGCCAGCTCGGACAGGACCACCGGCGCGGCGGCCGTCGTCGCGCTCGCCCGGGCGATCCGCACCGCCAGGCCGGCCGTCTCGCGCACCGTCTCCGGGGTCAGGCGCGAGGTCGCGGCAAAGCCCCACGCGCCGTCGGCGATGACCCGGATGCCGAGGCCCCGGTTGTCCGTGGAGGTCAGGCCCTCGACCGTGCCATTCTTGGTCTCCAGCCGTTCCTCCCGCTGGGCGACGAAGCGGGCATCGGCATACGAGGCCCCCGCAGCCGTTGCTGCCTCCAACGCCAGCCGACACAGGTCTTCCATGGGAGATCACTCTTCCGAGGGTTCGCCGTTGTCGAACATCGCATCCGCATACTCGTCGGCGGAGAACAGGCGCAACCCGTCCACCTGCTCGCCGACCCCCAGAAGCTTGATGGGGATGCCGAACTCGCGGACGAGGCTGAGCACGATGCCGCCCTTGGCGGTGCCGTCGAGCTTGGTGAGCATCAGCCCGGTGACACCCACGATCTCGTTGAACTCGCGGACCTGGTTGATGGCATTCTGTCCGGTCGTGCCATCGATGACCAGGAGCTTCTCATCGGGTGGGCGTCCCAACTCACGCTCGATGACGCGGTTGATCTTGGCCAGCTCTTCCATCAGGTTGTGCTTGGTGTGGAGCCGGCCGGCGGTGTCGATGACTACGAGGTTCGCCGCACGGGCGCGTGCCGCCTGCATCGCGTCGTAGGCCACGGCGCTGGGGTCGGCGCCCTGCTGCTGGGCGACGATCTCGCAGTGAATGCGATCGGCCCACACCTTGA
>CAZIWQ010000158.1:0-9684 GCA_964542355.1 uncultured Armatimonadia bacterium | reverse complement strand
GGGTCACCGTCAACCTGCGTGGCGGCACCTACTTCCTCCCGCAGTCGCTCGAGCTGACCGCGGCCGACAGCGGCACCGCGGAGGCGCCGGTCACCTATCGCGCCTACAACAAGGAGCGGGTCTGGATCAGCGGCGGGGTGCCCGTCACGCCCGCGCAGTGGCAGCCGGTGACCGACGCGGCCGTGCTGGCGCGGCTGGACCCCGCGGCGCGGGGGAAGATCCTGCAGCTCAACGCCACTGCCGCCGAGATCCCGGAGGACGTCGCGGAGCTGCCCGACGCCTTCCGCGGCTTCACCAACAAGCACCCGGTCCTGCTAGAGCTCTTCTGTGATGATGCGCGGATGCCGGTGGCGCGCTGGCCCAACGAGGGCTTCGCCCACTTCGGCGAGATCGTGGATTCGGGCTCGGGCCTGCGTGACTCGAAGGGCCCGAAGCGCCCCGGCCGGTTCCGCCCCGAGGACGACCGCCTGCTGCGCTGGAATGCCGAGGAGGGCATCTGGCTCCTGGGCTACTGGGCCCGGGCCTACCTGTGCGAGGCCGTCAAGGTCGGCACGATCGACAAGGAGAAGCGCGAGATCGAGTGGGCCGTCCCCCTCGGCTACGGCCTCGATAGCTGGGGCGCGAAGCGCTTCTATGCCTTCAACCTGCTGTGCGAGCTCGGTAGCCCGGGCGAGTGGTACCTCGACCGCAAAGGCCATACGCTCTACTTCTGGCCGCCCCGCGCGCTCTCGCGCTGCCGCACCGTCGTCTCCGCAGTCGCCACTGCGCTCGTCAGCATGAAGCAGGCCGACTGCCTCACCTTCCGCAACGTGGGGTTCGAGGCCGGCCGCCAGAACGCAGTGACCATGGCCGACTGCAGCCACAACCGCATCGCCGCCTGCACCATCCGCAATGTCGGGATGGACGGCGTGGTCATCACCGGCGGAGTGGACAGCGGCGTGGTGGGCTGCGACATCCACGACACCGGCTATGGCGGGGTGCGGCTCAGCGGGGGCGACCGCAAGACCCTCACCCCCTGCAACCACTTCGCCGACAACAACCACATCCACCACACCAGTGCCATCCGCCGCACCCATGCCGGCCCGATCTCGCTTCGAGGAGTGGGGCTCCGCGCCGCCCACAACCTCATCGACCACGAGCCCCACACCGCCGTCTGGTATACCGGCAACGACATCGTGATGGAGTACAACGACATCTACTCGGTGATGTACGAGACCACCGAGGGCGGGGTGTTCTACACCGGCTACGACTGGACGTTCCGCGGCAATGTGATCCGCTACAACTACATCCACCACATCATCGACAGTCTGGAGGGCACACCGACGCGCGCATGCATCGTGCACGAGGATGACTGCTCCTCCGGCACCGCGTTCGAGGGCAACCTGTGCGTGCTGTGCGGCGAGGGGGTCGCGATGTGCGGCGGGCCCGACAACACCGCGGACAACAACATCTTCATCCAGTGCAACCCGGGGGTGGCGCTCTCCGCGCGCGGGCTCGACTGGTGGGAGTGGACGCGCCAGCCGGACGGCAAGGTGACGGTGGTGGACAAGCGCAATGGCGCGACCATGAACAATCTGCTCCGCAGCCTCGAGAAGGTCCCCTACACACAGCCACCGTGGACGAAGTACCCGCACCTGGCGGACATCCTGGAGCGCGACCCCGTCGGTGCGCCGTGGTATTGCAGCATCACGCACAACATTGCCGTGGGCGGCAAGCTGGCCGCGGTGTCGGGCAATGTGAAGCCCGAGTGGGTGACCATCGCCGACAACTGGGACAACCAGGGCGACCCGGGATTCGTGAATGCGGCCAGGGGCGACTACCGGCTGAAGCCGGATGCGCCGGTGATCGCGAAGATCGGCTTCAAGCCGCTGCCGATCGAGCAGATGGGCCTGGTCAATGACGGCACGCGCGCCTCGTGGCCGGTGAAGGCGGAGCCCCCGCCCGCCGACTTCAAGCCGAACTGGCTGCTGCAGAAGGAGCAGCAGTTGAAAGCCCCCAGCGCGCTGCCCGTCGTTGCCGTCCCGCAGGCCTACGGGAACATCGTCATCGACGGGACAGTGAACGCGGAGGAATGGTCCCCGGCGCAGGCCCAGGGCATGACCAACGCCCCCCATGACCCGACGCCGCTGGCCTGGAACTATGACGGCAAGCCGGCCCCGCTGCCGAGCAAAGCCTGGCTCGAGGTCGACGAGACGAACCTGTATGTGGCCTTCATCAACGATCTGGACCCGACCAAGGGCGTGTCCGGCGGCCAGGCCTGGGGCAAGGATGATGCCGTCGAGATCGCCATCGCCCCCCTGGTCGATCGCAAGGTCGGCGACATCATCGTCCTGCGCGGCTACAGCAACGGGAGCTTCACCAGCAGCAATGAGGCCGAGGCGCCTGCGCCCGTCGTCGCGCGGGCCCTCCAGGGCACCCAGTATGCCTGCAAGGTCCTCGGGACTCGCCAGTGGACGGCGGAGTGGAAGATCCCCTTCACCGCCCTCGGGATCGAGCCCCGCAAGCGCAACCCGCAACTGTTGTTCAACCTCAGTGTGCGCAAGCCGGTCGGCGACCTGTGGGTGATGTGGAAGAAGGGCGGGGGCTTCACCTGGGAGGTGCGCAACGGCGGCGTCCTGTGGCTCCAGCCCTTCGGCGACATTGTGCTCAGCGGCGCCGTGCCCTCGCAGGCGAACGTTCACGTGATGGCCGTTACCACAGGCCTGACCCTGAAGGGCCTGACCAACTGCGAGGTCGCCGAATGGGCCAAGCCGGTCGGCCGCCGGCTGACCGGCACTGGTGATGACCTGACGGGCAGCAAGTGGCGCCCGTGGGAGTACGCCTTCGTCGCCGATCGTGACGGGGAGGTCGCCCTCAACCTGATGGGCCGCGGCTACATCAATCCGGTCAGCGGGGCCCTCGCCCCCGTATGGACCTACTATGATGACATCACCTGCGACGGCGCCGAGCTCAAGAACGGGAGCTTCGAGCAGGTCGACGCGAAGGGTGCGTCCGTCGGGTGGACCTCCGGCGGCGCCTTGCTGATCACCGACCCGCAGCTTGCGGCCGCCGGCGAACGGTGCGCGAAGTGCTGGCATGACGGCCGCTTCGTCCAGACCCTGAGTGTGAAGCAGGGCCAGCCAGTCCGCCTGCGCATGAAGGTGCGCGGGGAGAACCGCTAACGTCACCAACCCATCAACGCCCCGGGGCTCCGCTGGGGCCCAACGGCGCCTCACCCCCCGGCCCCCTCTCCGTTCCGGAGGAGGGGGTGTCTGAGGGTAGGTGCACCGTGTCGCTCGCTCTTGATCTGTGCAAGCGCACAGCAGTGCGAGTTGTGCCATCTGCCGTCGCTACGGTCGTTAACCCCTCTCCGAAACGGAGAGGGGCAGGGGGTGAGGCCGATCCCGCATGCGCGGGACCGTCCCTGTGCGCCACGCCGCGCCCCCGGATCCCGTCTCGCTCCAGGAGGCCGCAGACCATGTACACACCACGTCCCCTCGCTGTTGCCGCGCTGGCGCTCGCCCTGTGTTGCGCTGCGACAGCCCTCGCCGCCGACATGTCCACCTGGCTCAACGTCAGGGATGCCGGCGCCTCCGGCTCCGCGTTCGAGACCACTGCGACAACCGCCGACGGCTCCAAGCAGATCACCGTCGCCGACCCCGGTGACTTCAAGGTCGGCCAGGAGGTCACGGTCTCCAAGTGCAACGTCCAGTACACCAGTCGCCTGTTGTGGGGGCCGAAGGCCGTCTACGGCACCACGCGGGGGCTCGGCGATGCGCTGGAGATCCGCGGCTATGATGGCAGCGCCGGTAGCTGGATCTACTATGTGCTGGACCTCGACGGCGCCGACCCGCTCACCTTCCGCTGGAGCGATGACCTCGCCCGCACGTGGAAGGCCTCCAAGGTCCCCATCAGCTTCGACTGGCAGAAGCTCAGCGGGGGCACCGAGGTGCGGTTCAAGCGCCAGGAGTGGCAGCCCGGCCACATCATCACCTTCTGCGCCCGCGATCAGCTCGTCACCGTCATTGAGAAGATCGAGGGCAAGGGGCTCACCCTCCGCGATGCGGCCAACCGCGCGGTGACCGATGCCGTCGTGCGGCACAAGGATACCGCGGCGCTCCAGCAGGCGATCAGCCGGGCCATCCGGGAGCGGCGCAACGTCTTCTTCCCGGCGGGCCACTACCGCATCCCCGGCGGCCTGAGCGTCAGCAAGGCGAGCATCACCATCGAGGGCGAGAGCGGGGTGAACACCGTCCTGGACATCAGCGACGGGAACGGCTCATGCTTCGGCCTCAGCGGCGGGACCGAGGTGACGATCCGAAACTTCCGGCTGATCGGTCACACCGGGCAGATGGAGGCCCCCGGCGCGTTCCGCAGTGGCTCCGGCTCGACGCTCTGGTGCGCGGCGCTCAAGGGCTGCAACGCGGTGAACATCGTGGGCACTGAGCGCGTGCTGGTCGAGAACGTCCATGCCAGCCGGATGTCGGCCGAGTGCTTCTACTGTCAGGGGCCGTACCGCAACGGCCCCGCGGAGATCCCGGAGCACACCAAGTCGCTCACCTTCCTGCGCTGCTCGGTCACCGACTGCGCCGCGAACGCGTTCAACAACAACGATGCCTCCGAGAACACCTCGATCCTGTACTGTCGCGTCGACGGCGCGGGCTGGCAGGCCTACGAGGGGCCCGGGCGGTTCATCAAGATCATCGGCAACTACGTCCGCAATGGTGGCAATGGCTTCTGGGTCGGCAGCATGACCCACCGCGACGACCACCTGCATGACCTCGGCGTCGGTCAGGCGGTCATCGCCGACAATGTGTTCGAGGGGATCGGCCGCAACTGGCGCGGTATCTTCGTCGCGCACGGCGCCACCCAGGTCGCCATCACCAACAACCTGTTCATCAACTACAATGCCACGGCGATCGAGGTCAGCGGCGACACCGCACGCGGCGTTGCCTACCCCGCGCAGAACATCGCGATCCGCGGCAACATCATCGACATGACCGATGTGGGCGACAAGCCCGTGGCCCGCGTCGGCATCCGGGCCTCCACCTCCGACACGATCATCAGCGACAACCAGATCTACGTGCGCGGCCAGCCCGACCCGCGCGTCACCGGCATCTCGCTGTCGGAGCCCGCCCTCAACGTCAACGTGCACGACAACCTGATCCGCAACTGCGGCTATGGCATCCGCACCAGCCGCATCACCTCCAGCATCACGGAAGCGATCGACCCGACCACCTTCAAGGAGAACGCGCTGCCGCTGACGTGGAAGAGCTCGCACTGCTACCGCAACTGGAACCTGCTGTGGCTGAGCGGGAGCCGGATGAACACGCTCGCCGTGATCGACTCCTACGACCCGGTGACACTGCGCTTCAAGCTCGCCGCCCCGGCGGAGCTGAAGGTAGGCGACCGCTTCCAGGTCTACCCCCCGGGCGGCGCCAACTGGTCGATCCGCAGCAACACGATCACCGACTGCCCGAACCCGCTGATCCTCGACTCGTTCGGCAGCCCCACCTCGACCATCCGTGACAACACCATTGCGCGCGGCGCCGCCGGCGGTGTGAAGCAGGCGGTGGAAGTGCGCGGGAGGTTCAACTTCACGGGCAACCACTTTGTCGGCTTTGATGAGGCCGGCTCGGCCGCCCTGGCGCTGTTCCCGGATCGGCTGAATCAGCCGCTCCCGAACCTGTACCGCA
This sequence comes from uncultured Armatimonadia bacterium, assembly GCA_964542355.1. Lineage (GTDB taxonomy): Bacteria > Armatimonadota > Zipacnadia > Zipacnadales > JABUFB01 > CAZIWQ01. The sequence continues at coordinate 4,009 of CAZIWQ010000158.1, read as the reverse complement.
ACAACATCTTCGAGCGCTGCGCGAACGCCGTCTCGGAGAGCCAACAGGGCCTGTGGGCTCCGGCGCGCGCCGGCGGCAATCTGTTCCTCGGCACCGGCGCCCTCGCGCAGTCGGAGGCGCCCGCGGCGCAGGGCACCCCGGTCGTGCCGCTCCTGATCGCCGCCCCCCAGCAGCAGGCGTTGCGGGCCGTCAAGCTCACGAGCCCGATCGCTCTCGACGGGGCGGTGGACGAATGGCCGTGGACGGACACGGCGCGCGTGATCTCGCTCGCCCGGACCCCCGACGGCAATCCGGTCGGCGGGCAGACGGGCACCGCGCTGGCCGCCCGCGACGACGCGAACCTGTACCTGGCGCTGCGCCTGCCGCTCGCCAGGGGCGCGAAGCCGGTCCTCGCCGGCGCCTACCAGGGCGACGGGCTCGAAGTCGCCTTCCAGAACCCCGAGGCGAAGGGGCGCACCCCGATCTACATCCTGTGGGGCGGCGCCGACGGCAAGCTCGACACCGTGGGCGCGGGAGGTACCTCCCAGGCTGAGATGGAGCGTGCGCGCCAGGCGATCACCTACGCCGCTCGCGTCGCCGAGAACCAGTGGACCTGTGAGTGGCGTATCCCGCTGGCCGCAGTCGGGGTCGATCCCGCGACCACGAAGCGGCTGATGCTCAACATCGGCTGGCTGGAGAAGGCGAGCGGGACTTGGACCGCCTGGTTCGCTACCGGGGGTGCGCTGTACGAGGTGGGCGGGGCCGGCGACGTCGTGCTCCAGGATGGCAAGTAGGCAGCCGGCACACGGCACCGACAACGCAACCATGGTGATGACATGCGCATCGACTCGCACGCTCACGGTATCGCCGCGAACCTGAAGTCCGACCCGGCCGAGTACGTGGCCGCCCGCCGGGCCGAGGGGATCGAAGGGGTGGTCCTGATCGCGGAGCCGGAGACGGTGTTCGACTCCGCAGCGAAGATGGGGAGCTTCGTGATCCCGGTGCCCATCATTGACATGGACCATGCCGGCGCCGACGACGTCTCCCGGCTGTTCGACCGCGGGGCACGTGGCATCAAGTTCTTCTGCCCGCACCACCCTTACGCCGACGACCGCTACTACCACCTCTACGAGACCATCAAGGAGCGCGACGCGGTGGCGGTGTTCCATACCGGCTACCTGATGCACGATCCCGACTACTCGCCGCGCTGGCGCGTGAAGCTGGAGGACATGCGCACCTGCCACATGGACACCATCGAGCGCCATGTGCCGCACCTGCGCATCCTGATGTCCCACTTCGGCAACCCGTACTGGGAGGAGTGCTGGAAGATGATGTGGGCCCATCCCACCGTCTACGCGGACCTCTCGGGCGGCACGGCCATCCTGCGCTCCATGCTGATGTGGCGCGAGATGTTTGCCCCCAACGGTGAGCTGCTCGAGGAATGTCTGACCAAGCTGTGCTTTGGCACCGACGTGGGTTACTTCGGCGAGACCCACGACACTGCGCGCTATATCCGTTTCTACGAGCGCCTGCTCGACGAGGTGGGCGCTCCCGCGCCGTTGCGCGAGAAGATCAACCGTGGCAACATCCTGGCGCTGTTTGGCCTGTAGCAGTCCGGAGCTCCGGAGGGAGGGACACACCGATGGTGCACCGAGCGCTCTTGCTGGGCGGACTGTTGACTTGCCTGTTGTCGGCATGCGCGGCACAGGCGGGAGGTGAACGCGTGGTCATTCCCGGTGTCGATCGCTTCCGTGTCGTCGAGCCGATGTTCGAGTGCGTTCGCATCGTCTTGTCACAGCGCGGGGAGAAGTACTCCCCGGCCTACATCCAGGGCATCTCCGGGGCGGCGTTCCGCGCCGCCGGACCGTGCCCGTGTGCCCCGACGTGCAGCACAGCCATGGAGCCGGAAGACCTCGTCAAGCTGCTCGGGTACGCGGTGGAGCGGCGGCCAATGTGCGGGCCGGGAGTGGACCCGGAGCAGGAGATCGGCCCGCTCGTCGCCCGCGTGAAGGCGGAGCTCCGGGCCGGCCGCCCCGCCATCGTCTGGCACGCCTTCACCAACGCCGAGTATGACGTAGTGTGCGGGTTCGACGAGGCGAAGCAGCAGTTCCTGGGCCGCGGCTCCTATCGCGGCCAGGACGAGCTTGCCGCCGAGCCGGAGACCCGCCCCGCCAAATGCGTGGAGATCTGCCCCGCCCTCGGCGCGATCTTCATCGGCGAGAAACGGGGAGCGTTCAGTGCGCGCGCAGCCGAGCTGGCGGCGCTCGAGGAAGCCGTGCGGCATGGCCGTTCACCGCGCGATCGCTTCCTGCTCGAGCGCCGCGGTCACGAGCTGCCCTGGCGCTTCCGTAACGGGGTCGCGTGCTATGATGCATGGACCAACTCCTTCCGCGCCAATCCCCGCAGGGTCCCCGGAGTGGGTGACCGCTACCCGCTCGGGGTCTACTGCAGCACCCACCGCGCGGCCGGCGAGTTCCTCCTGGCGATCGCCCCGCACTACCCGGAGGGTGAGCAGCACCTGCGGGCGGCGGCGCGCGAGTTCGCCGCCGACGCCACAGCGCTCGGCACCCTCTACGAGGACGTGTGCGGAGGCTGGTCGGGCTGGCAGGCGCCCGACCCGGCCCGGGGCACGCAGGCCGCGAAGCTGCTCAGCCAGGCCCGCAAGCACTACGCCGCGGCCATCGACCACATCGCCGCCGCGCTGGCGCTCATCGATCCCCAGAGCGTCGCCCGCACCGCCTGCCCTCGCCTCCCCGTCCGCGACGGCGACCGGGTCACCATCGCGAACGTCTCCCCGCTCAAGTTCGGGCAGGGCAAGGACTGTACCCTCATCGGTGCCATGGAGGCGGCCCTTGCGACGACCGAGCACCCCTCCACCTACGCGGACATGATGGGGCTCTCCGGCCTGGCCTTCCGCACGCGCTGGAGCAATGGCGACACGAAGACCCGCTGGTGCCACTCGGCCGCGGTGGGCGAGTTGCCCGACGAAGTGGAGGCGCTCGAGCGACTGACCGGCTGGCACATGAAGGCGGAGTGGCTCGAGCCGCAGGGGCGTGACAACGAGCACCTGCGCCGGCGCCTCGTGGCTGCCATCGACGCCGGCCACCCGGTCGTCGGCTACGCTTCCACGCTCGATGTCGGCGTCATCCACGGCTATGAGAACGGCGGGAAGACGCTGCTCACACGCGACTACCTGCAACAGGCCGAGTCGGCACCGATCCCAATCGAGAAGCTCTGCCAGCTCCACTTCACGCTCGAGAACTACGAGACGCCGCCACCCTTGCGCGACGCCCTGCTCGCCTCTCTGGACATGGCTGTGCACAACTGGCACCGCGAGAAGCATCACGGTGGCCTGCCGGGGCGAGAGTACTGGTATGGCGAGGCCGCGCTGCGAGCGTGGATCGGCGATGTGCGCAAGTTTGAGACCTACGATGAGAAGACCCGGGCGACGCTGTGCTCCCTGGATGGCTGGTGCTACATGACGCTGGTCGATGCGCGCCGCGCGGCAGTCGGGTTCCTGAACGACTGGCGGGCCGTGCTGACGGGGCCGGCGTGCGAGGCGCTGGGGCGCGCCGCGGAAGCGTACAAGCAGGAAGTCAAGCTGCTCGACTCTCTCCCGAGCCACAAGCGCGGCGGAGCCGGGCAGAAGCCTGACGCGTGGACCGCGGACGCGCGGCGCAGAGAGCTCGCGACGCTGGAGGCGGCCTGTGCGCTGGAAGCGACGGCGGTTGCCGAGCTCGAAGCGGCCCTCGCTGCCGAGGGCAAGACAGGCGAGCACTGAGGGCAGACGCCGTGGCCGCGCGAGGGGCCCGTGGAGGGGCCGGAACCCGCAAAGCGGGACGGTCGCCGCGTAGGTCGAGCGTCGCGCCCACGCGATCCATGCGCCGTCGATGGGCGCGTGCCGTGACGACCCCTGCCGGCTTGTCCGGCAGGTGAGAGAGACTGACAGGCTAGCAGCGGCGGGACCACCCCCTCCCCCTTCCTGTCTGCCGGCGTGGGACCCCCCCGTCGGGGGGGACAAAAGCAGAAA
>CAZIWQ010000157.1:0-9725 GCA_964542355.1 uncultured Armatimonadia bacterium | reverse complement strand
CCACCGTCTCCACCGTCACGGTTGGCAACCCGGCGACAACCCCCAGCAGCACCGTCTCAACCGGCAGGCCATGGCCGAGCTGCACCGCGGCGGCGCCGACCGCCCCCACCAGACTGAGCACCAGGTTGGCCAGCAGGAGCGACACCAGTCCCTCCCAGTACGACCCGGCCACCCGGAGCACGCTCAGGGGCTCTGCGGCGACGACCTGCAGTGCCAACAGCCATCCCAGACACGCCAGCACCACCAGCGTGACGGCGCCCGGGGCAGAGCCCAATGACCGCGCGAGCATCGCAGCCGGGGGGTGCACGAGACGCCGCAGCAGCTCGACCGGGCGCCGGTACATCAGTAGCCCACGCAGCCGCTCCCCCAGCCCCCGGCCGCCACCGAGGGACTCCAGCCCGCCCTCATGGAGCTCCTCGCGCAGGAAGCCGTTCTCATGCAGTTCCGCCACGAGTGCCAGCACGGGCTCGACATCGATGCTCTGGTGCTCGCGGCACCACTCAACGACCAACTGCTCGACGGTATGCTCCCCGTCGAGCAGTGCCAACACCCCGCGCTCGGCCTCGCCCACGATCATGCTGCGGCGGGCGGAGGGGTGGCGCAGGACATGGTACGCGGTCGCCTCGACGGGGACTTCCGTGGGGGCGGCATCCTGTGGGAGCGTCGGCGACGGGATGTCACGGGGGCCCGCGCTCGGCACCGAGGAGGGGCGGGAGCGGGCTTCCAGGACGTAGCCGGCCTTCAACTGCGGCCGTGATGCGGTGGGCAGACTGGTCACCGGGACACCCCCCTCCCTGCAGGCGGCGCGGCGGACGGCGGCATGTGGCACGCGACCCCGCGAGCCACGAGTAGCGCGCGGACGGCGACGGCCAGCAATCGGCGCCTACGCCTGCTGACGCAAGTGTTCGCGCATGGCCTCCTTGTACCCTTCCACCCCATCCTGCTGGTACGTGAGGTCGCGCGGAAAATTGGGTTGCAGCCGCGCGTCGATGTGCAACCCCTGCAGGCGGCCCTTCACCGCCACCGTATCCATCAACACGCGCATGACCTGGAACAGGTGGAAGCTGTCACGGGTCGGCACGGAGAGCACGAGGGCAGGGATGCCGTTGCGGGCGAAGTCCGCCAGCGTGCCCCGGAACGAGGCCTCCTGGAGGGCTGCCATGCTCTTGCCCATGAACACCTCGAGGCCATCGCGGATCCCGGCGTCGACCGGCACCTCGAGGTCCGGACCCAGGTCCTGCCAGTGGATGAACAGGACGAGCTTGTCGCGGGGGCCGCGCACGATCCCGTTGAGCAGCGAGTGGTTGCTTGTCGGCCCGCGCGCAGCGATGACGTTGAGGCCCCCCCCACGCTCCTGGATAGATTCGGTGTACAGTTGCACGAGCCAGTCGCCCAGCATCCGACAGTTCGAGTAGTCATACAGCACCAGCGAGCCGACCCCGAGCTGCTCCTCGGCGTACTGCAGCCAGCGAGCGAGGGCGAACGCCACATTGCCCGGGTCGTCCGGTGGCAGGAGCATGCTGCGGTGCGCCGCGGCATAGCCGGCCAGCGCCGCGCCCACACGCGCCGCGGGGGTCGCGACCCGCTCATCGGCGGTGACCGCCAGTGGCAACAGCCCCACGGGTGAGGCCACACAGAAGCGCCCCCCCACGCCCTCCGGCACCGGCAGGATGCCCAGCAGGCGGTCGGTCTGTCCGCTGGCGAGGTCGAACAGGATGCTCTCCCCCGGCCGCTCCCCGGTAGTCAGCACGACCTGCTGCATCCACTCGGCGCCCAGGCGCTCCTTGAGCGTCAACAGCGCGCACAGCGTCTCGGGGGTCTTGCCCGACTTGCTGACGATGTTGAAGGCCGTGGTGTGGAGCTCATCGCGACTGGCGAGCAGGTCCAGGAGCTCGCGCAGTGGCCGGGGGTCGAACGTGTCCCCGGTGAAGTACATCCGTGGCGCACCGCGCGCGCCGGCGTCAAGCTCGTTGTATAGCGTGTGGTCGAGCACTTCATGGCACACGCGCGGGCCCAGGTCGGAGCCACCGATGCCGACGTGCACAAACGCACGACTGCGCGCCCGCACCGCCTGCGCCACCTCCAGGGCGCGCCCGGTGAGCTCCTCGCGCATGTGCAGCGTGGTCCAGGCGCGCAGGTTCTGCGCCAGCACGGCCGGCCCGCCCTCCTGTTCCTGGGCGAACTGCGTGTGGATCGCAGCCAGGCTGTCGTCGATCTCCCTCACGCGGCCGCGCGCCACGTGGCCGGCAACTAGCGCGGGGCAGCTCCCGCTATCCAGGACAAGCGCTCGCTCCATGGTGATCCGGTCTCCGGCACAGCTCGGGATGGGTGCACGCTGACATGATAGCGCAATGCTCGGCGGTTGGCGAGAGCCACGCTCGCGCGGAGCCACGCACCGCGCCCCGGGCAGGAGATGCGCGGCGGACAAGGAACCCTATCGCGACGTCACAACAGCGAGGAGTGCAGCGAATGCGAATCTACATCCACACCGACCTCGAAGGGATCAGCGGCATCGACCGCGCGGAGATGGTCCCGCACGACAGCCCGGACTATCGGCTCTCCTGCGAGCTCCTGATGGGTGACCTCAACGCCGCCGTCGACGGCGCGTTCGCCGGAGGCGCCACGGAGGTCATCGTCCTCGACAGCCACGGGGGCGGGGGTAACTTCATCGTCGAGCTGCTCGACGCACGGGCCTACCACGACGTCAAGCGCAACCGCAAGTGGTGGGGGATCATGGACGCGCGCTGTGATGCCACCTATTTCATCGGCGCCCACGCGATGGCCGGCACCCTCAACGGGTTCCTCGATCACACGCAGTCGTCGCTGGCGTGGTTCAACTACTCCATCAACGGGCGGAAGATGGGTGAGCTGGCCCAGTGGGCGCTGGTTGCCGGCAACTGGGGGATTCCGCTGGTGATGGTGAGCGGCGACGAGGCGGCGTGCTCTGAGGCCCACCAGTTCTTCAACCCCTGCAAGACGGCCGCGGTCAAGCGCGGCGTCGGTCGCCAGCGCGCGGAAGCCCTGCCCCTGGAGGAGGCGCGGCAGCGGATCTGGCAGGCGGCGCATGACGCCATCGCGATTGTCCATCAGGCCACGGCGTTCCGGCCCCAGACACCCATGGAGATCATCACCGAGTTCACGCGGGCCGACTATGCCGATGGCGCGGCGCGCGGCGGACGGGTCGACCGCATCGACGCCCGTACCGTACGCAAGTGGACGAGCGACCCGCTGGAGCTGTTCCCGGGGTAGATGCGCGTGAGACTACTCAAGGGCGACGGGACAGGCTATACTGTGCTGGCCCCCATCAGTAGCGAGTCGCGTTTCCCCGCACCGGAGCAGGTGTGGCGCACGGCCGCGCTTCGTCGCGGGCTCCGCACGGACATTCCCCCGGAAGGACCGGCCGCTGTCGCCGTGACCATCGAGCCATGAGACCGCTCATCCGCCGCATCGAATCACACGAGATGGGGACAGGCAAGATCCTGCCTACCATCGTCACTCTCGGACTGCCCGCCGCGATCGGCGGGATCATGCAATCGTTGTTCGAGATGACCGACCGGCTGTTTGTGAGCTGGCTGGGGAAGGACCAGATCAGCGGCGTCTCGCTGATGTTCCCCATCATGTTCTGCATGTTCGCGATTGCCCAGGCGGTGAATGTGGGGATTGCCGCGCTGCTATCGCGGCATCTGGGGGAGGGGCGGCCGGACCGCGCGCGCCAGATCCTCAACCACGGTCTCTTGATCAGCGCCATTGTCGGCGCCGCGTCGAGCATCGGCCTGTTGCTCGGGCTCGACACCATCCTCGCCGCGATGGGCGGCAGCAGCCAGATCGTGCCCTATGCCCGCCAGTTCTCCCAGATCATCTTCGCCGGTGCCATCATGGTGCATGTCGGCACCGCGGCGGACGGCGCGTTACGTGCCCAGGGCAACACCGTGACCCCGATGAAGATCGGGATCATCACGAACATCGCCAACGCAGTCCTGAACCCGGTGCTGATCTTCGGCCTGGGCATGGGCGTGCGGGGCTCGGCACTGGCCACGCTCATCACGCGCTCGGCGATGGCGCTGATCCTGCTCAGTCGCCTGTGGTCGTGCAGCTCGGAGGTCAAACCGGGCGGCTTCCTCGGTATCGACTGGCAGGAGCGCCTGCGCGTGATTGGCCGCATCTACTGGATCGGCATCCCGGCCAGTGTCGGGATGCTCTCCATGGCGCTGTCGATGGTGTTCATCAACCAACTGCTGGTGCGGCTGGATCCGTATGCCGTGGGCGTGCTGGGCATCGCGGGGACGGTGGAGATGTTTGCCACGGTGCCGGTGTTCGCACTGTTCTCCGCGGTGCTGCCGATGGTCGGCTACAACCTGGGGGCCGGCCGACCCGATCGCATCCGCCAGACGGTGTGGACTGCCGCGTGGCTGTCGGCCGGCGTGATGGGCGCCAGCGGGCTGCTCATCTTCCTGTTCCCGGGCCAGGTGTTCGGCATCTTCAGCAAGGACCCGGCGATGCTGCCGCTGGGGATCGAGTATTTCCGCATCATGATGCCGGTGTATCCACTGATCGGTGCCTCGATCATGATGTCCGCAGGGTTCCAGGGGCTGGGCAAGGCCTGGATCGCGATGGTCCTGCATGTGTGGCGCAACATCGCGACCAAGCTCCCGTTCGCGTTCTGGTTCGCCGGCCTGTGGGGGGTCCAGGGGGTCTGGTGGTCGTTCCCGGCCTCCACGCTGGTAAGCGCCTGGCTGTCACTGGCGTGGATGGCGCGGGTGCTGCGCGACGAGGAACTGGGGCAGGCGCCGCTCGAGGCATGCGGCACCCCGGCCGGCGCCCCGCTTCCCAACCCGGAGTGTGAGTAGAGGAGCCCCCCGGCATGACGCTCGCGCCACGGCCGTCCCACGATGCAGGCAGCGCGCCCACCGGGCGCGCGCTCCTGCTGGCGCTCGCCCTCGCGGTCGTGGTTGGCCTGGCGGTGCAGCAGATCGGGCTCGTCTACAACGCCGGGGAGATTGAGAGCAGTGTGCCGCCGGTGCCGGCGGTGATGTGCCTGCTGCTGCTCGCCGGGCTCAACCCCTTGCTCGGCCGGATCCACCCGCGCCTGCGTCTTGCACGCGGTGAGTTGCTCACCGTCTACGGCTGCCTGGTGCTGGTGGTGGCGATGTCGGGGCGCCGCATGGTGCGCATCCTGCTCGCGTTCCTGACCTGCCCGCGCTACTACGAGAACCTGGCTGCGATCAACACTGAGCTCCCCGCCTGGTACGCACCCGACGATGCCCGGGCGATCACCGCGTTCTTTGAGTCCTCGCGCGACGGGGCGGTGCCCTGGGAGCTGTGGGCGGGGCCCCTGCTCGCCTGGACCGCGTTCCTCGTCGTCTCGTGGGTGGGCATCTTCTGCCTGCTGGACCTGTTCCGGCGCCGCTGGGCACAGCAGGAGCACCTGCGCTTCCCCCTCCTGTACCTGCCGCAGGAGTTGTCGCGCGACAGCTCGGAGGTGCGCCACGCGTTCCTGCGGAGCCGCCTGATGTGGTTGGGGTTCGCCCTCGGCTTCTGGTATGCGCTGCCGGTCGTGGTCAGCCCGTTGTGGCCCAACTTCCCCGACTGGAAGGTCACCCTCTACCCCTTCCGCGCGCTCACGGCGACCCCGTGGAATGAGCTGGGGCGTATCTACATCCGCCCGCTCCCCCATCTCATTGGCTTCGGCTACCTGATGAGCACCGACAACCTGTTCTCGGTCTGGGCGAGCTACCTGCTCCAGCAGCTCGCGTGGGTGCTGCTGGTGACCTGCGGGTATCGCCGACCGGGCTGGCATGTTGGCGTGGAGCACCAGCAGGCGATGGGAGCGATCATCGCCCTGGCGGGCTGGCTGCTGTGGGCCAACCGCGGCGCCTTCGTGTCGGCGGCGCAGTCGGCGTCGTGGGGTGAGCGCCTGCGGCTCATCGGCATGCTCGCCGGCTTCGGCGGGGCGAGCTGGTTCATCGCCCGGATGGGTGCCCCCCCGTGGATGGGGCTTGCCCTGATGGGGATGCTGTTCGCCGAGGCCCTGGTCTATGCGCGCATCCGCGCCGAAACCGGCCTGCCCTCCTACTGGGCACTCCCCTTCCTGTTCCAGGAGCGCGATCTGCTGGTGGACCTCACGGGAACGCGCCCCTTCTCCGCCGGACGCGGCTTCACCGGGTTCGCCAACTTCAGTGCCCTCAGTTGGCTCACGACCGGACAGTATCCCCAGACCGGGGCCTATCACGTGGAGAACGTGCATGCCGCGCGGGAGACCGGGATCGCACCGGGGTATGCCTTCTGGGTCAACGTCGGCGCCATCGTGGTCGGGCTCTTGATCGCCTACGCGACCCACCTGCACACGTTCTACTCCATGGGGGCGCTTTCGGCCGTGGGGGCGGGCGGGGACGGCTACTACGAGGTGCGCTGGGCGCGCGGCGACTATGCCAAGGCCATCGCCGTGGCGGGGTCGCGGGCGGGGTTCCAGCTCGCACCGAACGTGTTCCGGCTCGCGGGAGCGGGCATCGTGCTCCTGCTGGCGCGCATGCGGGGGCGCTTCGGTGCGTTCCCGCTGACCCCCTGGGGCTACCTGATCGCCTCGAGCTACGGGGGCACCTACTGGGCCAGCTTCTGCTTCACCTGGGTGGCGCAGAAGGTGATCCTGCGCTACTTCGGCGCGAAGTCGCACACGCGCGCCATCCCCTTCTTCCTCGGCATTGCCTTCGGCTACATGTCGGCGACGGTCGTCGCGGTGGCCCTCGGCTTCGCCTCCGGGAAGGCCTTCAGCTTCAACTCCAACCGCCGCCTGTACTTCGACATCTAGGGGTCCGGCCGAAAAGGCCACATCCGGCCGGCCCCCGAGGCGTAGCGGCCGGCTGAGTGCCCCCCAGAGCCATTCTGGCGTGGCTTCGCGGCCTCAGAACGGCGTTTCGGCCGCTCTTCTAGGCGCCGAGCGGCCGGGCAGGCGTGACGTGATGCCCGCGGGCGACGACGCCCTTGTGCTCCCCCGCCGGGCACGACCGGCGGGGGAGCACAAGACAACAACGGGGAGGGTGGCCGCAGAAGCCCCGGGCTGAAGCCCGGGGCTGGGAGACCTCGCTTCGCTCCGCCGAACGTGCTTCGCACGTTGACGGCCGGATGGGGCCCCCGCCCCATCCGGAGGCTCTGCGACACACCGGCCCTCCCCACACGCCCTGCGACCCTCACGCACTTCGCGACCAGGTTGACACACAGCTTCGTGCTTGACGCAGCGTTAGTCCGGAGGCAACTACCGTCATGGACACTCTCTCCCGCCGTCGCCTCACCCTGCCCCTCTGCGGGCTGATACTCGTACTAGCCCTCTGCGCGGCGCCAGCGCACGCTCTGGTCCTGGTCCGCGATGGCAAACCGCTGGCAACCATCGTCATTGCCGCCGATGCCGGTGAGAAGGTCAAGACCGCAGCCGCCGATCTGCAGCAGTACCTCAAGAAGATGTCCGGGGCAGAGATCCCCCTCCGCACCGACGCGGACCAGCTCACCGGCCCGCTGGTCCTGGTCGGCGCCAGCAAGCTGACACAGCCGTTGCCGGTGAGCATCCCCTCGGGTGTTACCACCACCCGGCGCGAGGAGGGGTTCGTGATCTGGTGCCGCGGTGACCGCCTCGTCCTCGCCGGCAACAATGACGGCCCCTACCATGGCACCGAGTACGCGGTGTACGAGCTCCTCAACCGCCTCGGCGTGCGCTGGTTCATGCCCGGCGACTTCGGCGAGATCGTGCCCCATCGCGCTACCATCACCGTCGCCGCGATGCAGATCACCCAGACGCCGGACTTCGTCATGCGCGACTGGTGGCTCCACGCCAAGCCCGAGCTGGCCGCACAGGAGAAGCGCTGGAAGCTGCGCAACAAGATGAACCCGGAGCGCGACTTCTTCCACCTCCCCGCTGACTCCAGCGTCCGCAACATCGTGCGGCCCGAGCTTTTCAAGGACAAGCCGGAGCTGTTCGCCCTGAACGCCGACGGGACCCGCAACCCCCACCTCCCCAACCTCTCCAACCCTGGTGCGGTCACGGTGGCTGCCGAGATCATCAAGCAGTTCTTCCGCGAGCACCCAACCGCCAACTCCTACGGCTTCGCCCCGGACGACGGGATGCCCCGCGACTACAACCCGGAGACCGTCAAGCTCAACCTCGGCTTCCCGGAGGTGCTGGGGCGTCCGGGCGTGCCGGCGGAAGTGAGCACGTCCGAGGAGTGGTTCCGCTTCGTCAACCAGGTCACGGCCGAGGTGCGCCGGGACTTCCCGCAGGTCTACATCGCCACCAACGGCTACGCCAACCGCGACATCCCGCCCCAGGGCCTGAAGCTGGATGACCACCTGGTGGTCATGTTCGCCGCGATCTGGAGCTGCACGCTGCATGGGTACGATGACTGTCACTGCTGGCAGAAGGTGCGCCAGGGCCAGATGCTGCAGCGCTGGGCCGCCATGTGCCCCAATGTCTGGGTCTACGGCTACAACTACCAGATGCTGGTCTCGGGGCTGACCCCGCTGCCGGAGTTCACCAAGCTGCGCCGGGACTTCCCCCTGATGAGAAAGTGGGGGGTGATGGGCTTCCTCGACGAGAACCGCAACGTGTGGGCGGAGGCCGGGATCGCCAGCCGGTATCTGCGCGCGCGCCTGGAGTGGGATGCGGATGCCGACGTGGATGACATCCTCAACGACTTCTTCCGCTGCTGGTATGGTCCGGCGGCGCAGCCGATGCAGGACTTCTCCTGCGGGCTCGACCGGGCGATTGCCGACTCGACGGTGCACGGGCACGAGGACCGCTGTCTGCCGGACCTGTACACCCCAGACCTGATGGCGATGCTGGCAGCGGAGCTGGGGAAAGCGGAGCGGCTGGCAACGGCGGAGCCGTACCGGACGCGGGTGCGCTCCGACCGGCTGATCCTCGAGCACCTGCGGGCCTATGTCGCGATGTCGCAGGCCGACCTGAGCGGGGACTTCGCCCGGGCGGCGCGAGAGGCCGGCCGCATGCTCGAGCTGCGCGGGCCGCTGCACCAGATCAGCCCCTTCTTCATCTGGCCGGACGAAGCCGGCTACCACACCGGAGTATGGTACTGGAAGGTCAGTGACCGCCGGGCCTTCTATCAGGACCTCGCCGACAAGCTCTCCGGCAAGCAGGGCGACGCCGTCGCGCCGTTGCCGCTCATCGCGGGCTTCTCGCTCGACCCTCATGATGAGGGGCTCACCGCCGGCTGGTACGAGCCCGGCAACCGCACTGCGAAGTGGCGCCCGCTGCGGACCGACATACCCTTCTACCGGCAGGGCTACATGGACGGTGCCGGTCGACCGTATGTGGGCAACCTGTGGTACCGATTCCGTGTCCGCGTGCCAGCCGTGACCCCCGGGCGACCGGTGCGGCTGTATGTGCCGAACCTGACGACCGAGGGCTGGTGCTGGGTCAACGGGCAGTTCGTCGGCTACCGGCCGTTCCTGGACGCCTACATCCGCCCTTCCGCGATGGAAGCCGAGGTCACGCAGGCGATCAGGCCGGGGGCGATGAATGACATCGTGCTTCGGGTCAACACGAGCCTGGCGGAGGCACAGGCCGCGGAGGGACTCTACTCGCGCGCGTTCCTGTACTCGCCCCGCTGACCCGCTCCATTCATGAACACCTTGGGGCTCCGCCCCAAACCCCGCCGGGGCCACGGGCCCCGGCCCCCGTCTTGCGCCCCCTGGCGGCGCGCAAACGGCGCGCGCCGCCAGGG
>CAZIWQ010000156.1:0-9789 GCA_964542355.1 uncultured Armatimonadia bacterium | reverse complement strand
TACAGACGGCCAACGACGACGGGTCCCGCCCCGCGGGACCCGCCCTACAGACGGCCAACGACGACGGGTCCCGCCCCGCGGGACCCGCCCTACAGACGGCGCGTTCGCCTACTGGCCGACGACGATGCGGCCCTGGCCGGTGTAGCTCACCGAGCCACGCGCTTGCACGTAGCCGGCGATTACCGCGGCCAGCCCCGCCGACCCCGTGCGCACCTTCGTCGCGCTGCCGAAGATCGTGAAGTAGCCCGAGCCACCATCGGCCAGGCTCTCCGGCATCGCCACCTCGTAGGTCGCGGCATCGTCGATCGCCGCGAAGCCTGTGGCCAGCGACTTGATCTTGCGCCCGCGGGGTGCCTGCGGATCGTAGACCACGGTCACGCCCGCAAGCTGCAGGAAGAAGACGCGGGGGGTCGGTGCGAACGAGACCGCGCGCTCCAATGCGGCGCGGAGCTGCGCCCCCGTAAGCTGCAGCACCGCCCACTTCTCCTGCGGCTCGTGCAGCAGCCCGCTCACTGCGGTCAGCGAGACGGGGCCGGGCGCGATCTCCCCGGGCTTGAAGATGACCGCCGGGGCAAATGCGATGTTGGCGCCGGCGGCGTCCGCCAGCGCGTCGGCTGTGAGGTCCCCGAACGTCGTCTCCTCGGCGTCACTGCGGTCGGTCGCGAGAGCCGTCGTCGTGGTGCCATCGGCCATGGCACTGAACGCGGCGAGGCCCAGGACAAGGACAACTGCCGTCACTCGGAGGGTCGTCATGATCCCTCACCATCCTGGCCTGCTAACCACTGCAAGTATGTGCGGATGAACGGGTCAAGGTCCCCGTTGAGAACGCCGGCGACATCCGATGTCTCAGTGCCGGTGCGGTGATCCTTCACCATCGTGTACGGCTGCATGACATAGCTACGAATCTGGTTGGCGAAGGCGATCTCGCCCTTCTCACCGCGCAGGCCCTGTATCTCTTGACTGTGTTTGGAGCGTTCTAGTTCATTCAGCCGGGCTGTCAGAATCTGCATGGCGGTCCGGCGATTCGAGTGCTGCGACCGCTCGTTCTGGCATTGCACCACGATGCCGGAGGGGAGATGCGTGATTCTGACAGCGGAATCGGTCTTGTTGACGTGCTGGCCACCGGCGCCGCTGGAGCGGTAGGTGTCGATCCGCAGGTCTTCTTCCTTGATCGGTGAGGCTTCACCTTCCGCCACCTCCGGGATCACATCGACGGAGGCGAAGCTGGTGTGACGGCGGCGTGAGCTGTCAAACGGCGAGAGGCGCACCAGCCGGTGCACGCCGGACTCCGCCTTCAGGTAGCCGTAGGCGGCGGGCCCCTCGATCAGCGCGGTGGCGTTGCGGATGCCGGCCGAATCACCCTCGACATGCGAGACGACGGAGAACGTGTAGCCACGGAAGTTCTCGGCCCACAGGCCATACATCCTGAGCAGCATTTCGGCCCAGTCGCAGGCCTCGGTGCCGCCGGCGCCCGCGGTGATCGTCAGGATGGCGCTGCTGTGGTCGTACTGGCCGCCGAGCACGGTGGCCAGCTCGAGGTCGGCGAGGCGCTTGCGGGCCTGGTCGAGACCGGCCACCAGCTCCGGCTCGAGACTGTCGTCGTCCTCCTCGAGCGCGAGGTCGGCCAGCGTGGCGAGGTCCTCGAGCTGCGTCTGCAAGGCCAGCCAGGGGTCGACGAACTGGCGCACCTGCCGGACCTGCTGCATCTGCTTCTGTGCGGCATCATGGTTGTCCCAAAAGCCCGGGGCTTCCGTGACCCGCTCCAGCTCCGCTAGCTCCGCCTGCCTGCGGGCCAGGTCAAAGACGATCCCCCACTTCAATGAGGGTCGCGCGCAGACTCCCGATCTCGTCTCGTAGCTCAGCAATCATCACGGGTCACTCCCTAGACGGGCGGCCGAAAAGCCGTTCTGAGGCCGCGAGGCCACGCCAGAATCGCTCTGGAGGGCACCCAGCCGGTCGTCGTGCCTCGGGGGCCGGCCCGACGTGGCCGTTTGCGGCCGGACCCCTTGGCTGTCGGTCACAGGTTGAGTCGCAGGTGAGGTTGTTCGTGCGGGCGCCGCGGACCTGCGCGCGGCGCAGCTACTTGGCGGCGGCGCCGACGCCACAGCACGTCTTGTACTTCTTGCCGCTGCCGCACGGGCAGGGGTCGTTGCGCCCGGGTTCCTTGGCGCCCTTCACATACGTGCGTCCCCGGCCGTCGCGGTGCTCCTGGGCGGCCTCGGTCATCGGGGTGCCCTCCTCCATGTCCTCCACGTGCACCCCGCGCTGCTCGATCACGACCTCGGTGGTCAGCAGCGCCCTGGTCATGTCCTGGGCAATGTGCTCGAGCAGGGCCTCGAAGTAGTCAAAGGCCTCCTTCTGGTACTGCAGCAGGGGGTCGAGCTGGCCGTAGGCGCGCAGGCCGACGCTGTCGCGCAGGTAGTCCATCTCCTGCAGGTGCTGCATCCAGCGGGTGTCAATGTTGCGCAGCAGCCAACTGCGCTCGATCTGGCGCATCAGGTCGGCACCGATCACTTGCTCGCGCCGGCCATACAGGCGCAAGGCGGCCTCGCACAGGTCGTCCTCGAGGTGGGGGCCGTTGAGCTCCCACACCTGTTCGAGCGTGACCTCCGTATCGATGCCCGGGACGGCCTCGCACAGGGCGGCATACATGCTCTCAATGTCGCGGTCATCGGGGTGGATCTGGGCGCTGGCATACGTCTCGACGCAGCCGCGGACGGTGCGCTCGATCATCTCGAGGATGCTGGCGCTGACATCCTCGCCCATGAGCACGCGGCGGCGGTCACCGTAGATGACCTCGCGCTGCTTGTTCATGACATCATCGTACTTGAGCGTGTTCTTGCGCTGGTCGAAGTTGCGCATCTCGACCTTCTCCTGGGCGCGCTCGATGCTGCGGGAGATGATCTTGTGCTCGAGCGCTTCCTCCTCCGGCCAGGAGTTGAGGAAGAAGCCGAAGCGGTCGGGGCCGAACAGGCGCATCAGCTCGTCCTCGAGCGAGAGGTAGAAGCGCGAGGTGCCGGGGTCGCCCTGGCGGCCGGAACGGCCCCGGAGCTGGTTATCGATGCGGCGGCTCTCGTGGCGTTCGGTACCGAGGATGTGCAGCCCGCCCGCGCGCTTGACCCGGGCCTGGAGCTCGGGATCGAACTTGCTCCCGTCCTCCGGCTTACCGCCGAGGACAATGTCAACGCCGCGACCGGCCATGTTGGTGGCCACCGTCACCGCGCCCGGGCGCCCGGCCTGGGCGATGATCTGCCCCTCCTGCTCGTGGTACTTGGCGTTGAGGACGCTGTGGGTTACCCCCTTGCGCAAGACCTCCGCCAGCCGCTCGCGGTAGTGCGCGAGGTCCTCCGGGGTCGTCCCCTCGTCGGCAATGTCAAGCAGCCGCAGTGCCGCCTCGAGGTTGTCGGGCGCAAACGGGTCGGGGTCGATCCCGACGGCCTTCGCCACCGGGCGGACGGTGTGGCGGTCGAGATCCTCCACTCGCGTGCGCAGGAGCGTCAGGTACTCCTGGCGCTGCTCCTTGTCGAGCTTGACCTCTTTGGTGTACAGGATGCGGTCCAGGCACAGCATCAGGACTAGCTGCAGTTGGATGTGATCGGAGGCGAGGCGCGAGCTGACGTATTCGCTCACATCCACCGAGCGCGTGCCCACGAGCACGGGCTGCTCGCGAACGTGCATGTTGATGATCTCGCCGACAATGGCGCGGTACTTGGCCTCCCCGGTCTTGAAGATCACGTCCGCGTGGTCGCGGCGGACGACCGGCAGATTGGTCGGGACCGTGGTCACCGCCATGTTGTAGATGCGGACGAACTCGCCTTCCTCCGTCTTCGCGGTCCCGGTCATACCGGCGAGCTTGTCGTAGAGCCGGAAGAAGTTCTGGTAGGTGATGGTCGCCACGGTCTGGCGCGCTTCCTCGACCCGCACCCCCTCTTTGGCCTCGATCGCCTGGTGGAGACCATCGCTGTAGCGCCGCCCCGGCTGCAGGTGCCCGGTGAACTCATCGACGATGATGACCTCACCCTCTTTGACCACGTACTGCACATCGCGCTTGTAGAGGGTGTGGGCCTTGAGCGAGGAGTTGATGTGGTGGGCGATGTCGAGGAACTCAGGGTCGGAGAGATTGCCGATCCCGAGCATCCGCTCGACCTTCTCCTGCCCGCGCTCGGTGAGGGCGGCCTGGTGGAACTTCTCATCGAAGATGTAGTCGCCGTCGGGCTCGGCCTCCTTGTCCGCCATGTTGGTGGAGACATGCAGGCGGCGGATGACGCGGTCAATGCCCTCGTAGAACTGGACGGTCTGCTGGGGCCGGCCGGAGATGATCAGCGGAGTCCGCGCCTCGTCGACGAGGATCGAGTCCACCTCGTCCACGATCGCATAGTGCAACAGCGGCAGACACAGATAGTCCGGGTGACCGGCCATGTTGTCGCGCAGATAGTCGAACCCGAGCTCACTGTTCTCCACGTAGGTGATGTCGGCCCCGTACATGGCCTGCCGCTGGGGGCTGTCCATGTCATGCTGGATGTAGCCGACCGTCATCCCGAGGAAGCGATAGACGCGCCCCATCCACTCCGCCTGCCAGCGCACGAGGAAGTCATTCGTGGTGACCAGGTGGGCGCCCTTGCCCTCGAGGGCATTGAGCACGAGCGGCATGGTGGCGGTGAGGGTCTTGCCCTCTCCGGTCTTCATCTCCGCAATCCGGCCTTCGTGCAAGACCATCGCACCGAGGATCTGCACATCATGGGGGCGCTCGCCGAGCACGCGCCGCGCGGCCTCCCGGGTGAGGGCGAACGACTCGGGCAACAGCTCGTCGAGCGACTCGCCCCGTGCGATGCGGTCGCGGAACTGCGCCGTCTTCGCGGGGAACTCGTCATCCGCCAGCGCCTGCATCTCTCGCTCGCAGGCGTTGACGCGCACGAGCTCGCGGCGCAGACGCCGGATGGTCTTCTCGTTTGGGTCGAACAGGCTGAGGAGCGCATGCGAGACCGCGCCCATGGGTCACATCTCCTTCACGCCGCCGGCCCCGCCGTCGCGGTCGGAGGGGGGAGTCGGTGCTGTCTGAGTTGCAGGGGGTGTGGCCCCGGCCGCGGTGGCGGGTGCCGTGCTCCCGCGTGCGGGGATCGCCAGCGGGCTCTCGCGCTCCATCCGCTTCTGGAGCGCCGACTGGGCCCGGTAGGGCGCCGTGTTGCCGGTCAGGCCATTGATGTCGACCCGCAGACCGACGGTGCTGCCAACGTCATGATAGTACACGCCCCACGTCAGGCAGTGGTCGCGCCAGTTCAACCCGACCTCATAGTCGCGCACGGGTCCCTCCTCCAGATCATGGCGCGCCCAGCCGTCGAGACTCCACTTGTCGGTCAACCCCACGACCGCCCCAGCCTCCAGCTCGGTCTTGATGTCGGTATCATCGAACAAGAAGGGGGTCCTGCCGCCCGTGATGTGATGCCGCAGCGTTCCGCGGGCGGTGATGGTGTGGGCGAGCCCGCCACCGGCGCCGGCGAACAGCTCGAGATCGCGATAGGTGTCGCCGCCGGAGTAGTGGCTGATCCGGGCCCGCGCCCCACACCAACTGCCGCGGCGCGCCTCATAGTCACAGGCATTGCGGACATAGCTCAGGGCGCCGAGCAGGCGGGACTGGCGCACCGACGGCCGCGGCGGCGACCCGGCCGGGACCGTCTCCAGGTCCTCCGTGAACCCCCCCAGGTTGAGCTCGAGCGTCATCCGCCGGCTCGCGTCCTGGCGTGGCTTGAGATAGCGGGTGGCCGCGAGCTCCGGCAGGCGGTCGAGGCGCAGGCGGTCGGTGACCCGATCCGTCACCCACTCCTTGCGGCTGACCCAGCCGGCGAGGTCCCACCCCCGGCTGCCGCCGGTCCGTTCGGCGGACAGCGTGCCGCCCATGCCCCGCTTGGTCGTGAGGCGGAGCTCGGCGTTCGACTGCCACGCGCCGCCGCCGAGATCGATCCGGTACGGCACGAACAGGCCGTCGGCCCGGTTGTAGGCGGGCGCGGCCAGATGGAAGCGGTCGCCCGTTCCGCTACCCCCGATGCTGGTCTTCGCCCATGGGAGCAGCGGCACACGGAGCCCATACAGGTGCAGGGCCGAGTGGAACAGGCGCATCTGGCCCGTGGTGATGGTGTAGGCAACCCGCCGGGCGGTCACGCAGTAGTGCGGGTCGTCGCGATCGCAGGAGGTGAGGCGCGCCGCAGTGATCTGCGCGGTGTCGCCGGTCTTGGAGATCGTGCCGCCGCGGAAGTACAGCGTCGGGAACGGCCCGGTCGGCCCGCAGCCCGGCCGCGGCATCACCACGTAACCCTCGGGCTGGAGCATCCGGAAGTCCTGCGTCGCGGTATCAAACACGAGCTGTCTTCCGGTCAGCACGGTCGGTCCGAGCAGGAGGCGGGTGTCGTCGGCAGCCGAGATGATGCGCTGGTCCAGCTCGATCCGGCTGGTGCGAAGGATGGCCCCGCGGCCGCCCTTGCCGTCGGGTCGCACCACCACGCGGACATTGCCGCTGACCGTGACGTGTGTCCGGTCGAGGCTGTACTCGAAGAAGTCACCGTCGAGGGAGAGCGTGATCGGGCCCGCCGTCGGCGCCCGCGGAGCCGCCCCTGCTTCGCCGCCGGCGAGCAGGCCCATGGTACACGCCGCAATGCTGAGCCAGACCAGTCTCATGACAGGTATCGTCCCGGGCCTCGGGCAGGCGGCCGACTGAGGTACTGCCGCCGCGTGCCAGGCCGGCGTGGCAGGCATCACCCGCCCCTGCGTCTTTCCGGTGAGAGTGTCCAGTATACCAAAACACCCCCTCGCCAGCAAACCGTTCCCCGCGGCGCCGTCTTGACAGCGCCCAGTTCCATCCCATATACTCGCTCTGTTGTCAGAGGCCCGCCTGCGTGGCCCCGGCCGTGGTGGGGCGCCCCGGCGGCAGGCCTCACACAGGCTCCCGTGGCCGGTCCGGACCCCGGACATGGCATCACGGCTGGGCCCTGCTGGCGTGAGTCACCGCGGCGAAAGCCGCGGTCTGCGTTATGCAATACCGGGTTCTAGCGAAGCTCAGCCGGCCGCAGGAACGGGTCACGTGCCCGATTGAGGCGCCCGTGCCCGCCGGAGTGGGTGTGGAGTTCGAGGGGCCGGTCCGCGGCTGCATCGCGCTCGTCAACGCCGGTGCCGTGATCAGCGCGCGCGGACAGCTCCATGCCACCGCGCTGTGCGAGTGTAGCCGCTGCCTGGTCCGGCACGCGGTCGTGCTCGAGATCGAGGTCAACGAGGAGTGCCGCCTGGCGCAGATTGACCAGCCGGCGCGGGAAGGGGAGGCGGAGCCGCAGCCGATCCCGATCCTCGATGCCGATACCGTTGACCTGACCGACCTCGTGCGCCAGGTGCTCGCGCTCAACATCCCCCTCAGGTCGCTCTGCCGGCCTGACTGCCGGGGGATCTGCCCGGGCTGCGGCCGCAACCTCAACCGCAGCGTGTGTGTCTGTCCCCCCGTGGCCACCGCGGACCGGTGGTCAGCACTGCGGGGCCTCGCACGGGACGACTGACCCGACAAGTTCAGAGCGGTTCGTGAACCGCGACAGCACCCGCAGGCGACGCAAGGGGCGCGCCGGGCGGGTGCACGCCGACAGGAGACCATGTCATGGCACTACCGAAGCGACGACATTCCAAGGCTCGGCAGCGCAAGCGACGGACCCATCAGGGCCTGACCCTGCCGACGCTGACCGAGTGCAGCAACTGCCACACGATGATCCGCACCCACAATGCGTGTCAGAAGTGCGGGTACTACCAGGGGCAGAAGGTCGACCACACCGTCAAACCCGAGGACAAGAAGAGCGAGAAGAAGTAGTGTCCGCACCGCCGTCATGCGGCCGGGCCGCCGCGTCCGGCCGGCCGCAGCGACCGCACCACGCCATCCCGGCACACCGGCCCGGCCGGCCGGGGCCTCCGCGGCCGGGTCTCGCGACCAGGAGCCTTGCATGATCATCGCTCTCGATGCGATGGGTGGGGACTTTGCACCCGAGCAGACGGTGAAGGGCGCGCTGCTCGCCGCCCCCGAACTCGAGGCCCGGATCGCGCTCGTGGGCGTCGAGGAACAGCTCACGCACGCCCTCGCCGGTGCCGACACCGGTGGCCAGGTGTTCATCCGTCCGGCCACCGAAGTCGTCGACATGGAAGACAGCCCGCGCACCGCCCTGCGCAGCAAGCCGGACTCCTCGGTCGCCGGCGCCGTGGACATGGTGCTCAATGGTGAAGCCCAGGCCTGTGTCTCGGCGGGCAACAGCGGCGCCTACATGGCCCTGTGCCATACCCGCTTGCGCACCATTCCGGGCATTCACCGCCCGGCCATCGCCTTCTTCATGCCGAGCATGAACGGTCCCCGCGTCGTCCTCGACGCCGGAGCCAACGCCGACTGCAAGCCCGTCTACCTGCAGCAGTTTGGCATCATGGGCAGCATCTACGCCAAGTTCGCACTCGGTCTCGCCAACCCGCGCGTCGGGATCCTGAGCATTGGGACCGAGGCACACAAGGGCAATGAGCTGACCCAGGCGGCGATGCCGCTGCTCGCCGAGGCGCCCATCAACTTCGTCGGCAACGTCGAGGGCGACCAGATCTTCGCCGACGCCGCCGATGTCATCATCTGTGACGGCTTCGTTGGCAACGTCGTGCTGAAGGTTGTCGAAGGGCTCGCCGGCATGATCATGGGGATCATCCGCGAGGGGGTCGCGACGAGCCCGCGCGCCCGCCTCGGTGCCTGGCTCATGCGCGACGTATTCCGCTCCGCCCGTAGCCGTTTCGACTACGGCACCCACGGCGGAGCGCTGCTGCTGGGGGTCAACGGCATCTGTGTCGTCGGCCACGGCAAGTCTGACGCCAACGCCATCAAGAACGCCCTGCGTGTCGCCGAGCGCGGGGTCGAGGGACGGGTTGTCGAGCACGTGCGGGAGGCCTGCTGCGAGCTGTTCCCCCCGGCGCCGGTGGTGACGCAGTTGTAGTCTCACCCGCCGCCCATGGCGGGCGCCTGGCGGGGCCGACCGTCTCGGTTGGCGGGGGGCGTGTCGAGCGAGACGCTCGACCTACGCGGCGACCGCATGCGTCGCGGTTCCCGCTCTGCGGGATCCGGCCCCTCCGCGGCGGCCCGCAGGGCTGATCTTCGCGTTTCCGCCGGGGTCCCGCTGCCACCCCCCTGCGCCCGCCTCCGGCGGGCGTGTGGTTGTCCTGAGAGATCCGGCGGGAAGTGGCCTTCGCGGCCGGGTATCTATCCTGAACCGATGGTAGGGTCAAGGCCTATGGAGACGCGTGGTGCCCGCATCGCCGGGCTGGGGTCGTATGTGCCCGCGAGAGTCCTCACGAATGAGGACCTGACCCACATCGTCGAGACCACCGATGAGTGGATCGTCGAGCATACGGGCATCCGCGAGCGGCACATCATGGCAGATGACGAGTGCACCTCCGACATGGCCTACGCGGCGTCTCGGCGGGCGCTCGAGGCCGCCGCCGTCGACGCCGCCGACATCGACCTCATCATCGTGGCCACGGTGACGGGCGATTTCCCGTTCCCGGCCACCGCGTGTGTCCTGCAGGACCGCCTCGGCGTCCGGGGTGCCGGTGCCTTCGACCTGGGCAGTGGCTGCACCGGGTGGCTGCAGGCACTGGCGACCGGGGCGCAGTTCGTCCGCACGGGCGCCTGCAACCACGTCCTGGTGGTGGGCACCGAGGCCCTCACTCGCATCACCAACTGGACGGACCGCGCCACCTGCGTGTTGTTCGGCGACGGGGCCGGTGCCGCCGTGTTGAGCC
>CAZIWQ010000155.1:0-9800 GCA_964542355.1 uncultured Armatimonadia bacterium | reverse complement strand
GCAGACACTATGCGGGGCTACACGGCCTCAAAGTGATATGCGAGAGTGGCCCCCCGAACGCCGGGGACATGCCTGACTGACTGGCGCAGCAGGCTTCCGGGCGTCTCACTTGCCACCACCACCGCCCCCGCTTCTAGAGGCTGATGATCGCGAACTCGTCGGGGTCGAGGCGCAGGCTCAGCCGCACTCCCCGCTCGTCCTGCGAGAGGATCGCGAAATCCTTGTCGCACCGGATGTCGTCGGCCTCCAGGCCAGGAAGGCCGATCGTGATCACCGGCCGGATCGTCCGCGCGGGGAGCGGATGCGCGTCCTCCGCCACGATGATGTGCCGCCCCCCCGCCTCATCCTCGAAGGCGATGATCTTGCCCGCATCGGTCTCCACCACCGGGTCGCTCAGGTGGCGCAGAACCAGGCAGGTGGCCTCGTTGATCAGCCGGCTGATGCTCGCGCGTCCCATCGCCACCCGGTTGAACTGATCCTGCCGCCGGACCGCCGTCGGCGGGATGTTGTACAGCGCGGTCCTCCCCCAGGGCGTCTGGTTGACAAACAGCACCGGCACCTCCGCGTCGAGCAGAACGCTCGCCGTTGTCGCCCGGTACTTGCCGACGCAGGCGCGGTGTTCGGTGTGTTCGCTGAGCCCGGCAAGTGACGAGAGTGGGCTCTGCGGGAGCGTGTCATTCACCCGGATGTCATGCACCGGCACCGGGCTGCTCGCCGTGACCCCAAACAGGTCCTCCAGCTCGGCGACTTCCTCGAACGCCAGCAGGGAGACGCCCTGCTCGTGGAGCCGCCGGATCTCGCGCAGATCGTCGGCACTGACCTGCGTCAGCGGCGGGAGCACCAGGGTGTCGATGTCGGCGGCGGTGAGCGAGGACAGGTGGCCGAAGTCAGTCACGAAGCCGGCGTTCTGGCCCGCCGTTCGGCTCATCTCGTAGCAGTAGGCGGAGCACTCCTCGGCGGTGTTGAACAGGTCGCCGAAGGCCTCGTGGACGTCGCCGGGGTACTCGTCGTAGTAGAGCTTGTGACTGCGGCAACAGCCTTCATTGCAGACGAAGGCGTTGGCCTTGAGGGGCCGCCGGGGTCGGACCCGGTCGACGAAGCCCCAGACCTGCAGCAGTGCCTCGAAGCGCTCGCGCTCCCAGCACCGCGTGTGGAATCCATAATCGGTCCAGTAGCCGAACCTGCGCCCATCGTGCCAGACGCACGCGTAGACATACTCCAGGACGCGCTTGATGCTGGCGTTGACGGGGAGGTTGCCGGCCCACATGCCATAGCTCGGCCACGCCCGGGCCACCGCCGCGTCAGGGCACGGGACCTTGGCCCCCGTCTCGTTGTACAGCTCCGGGTAGACCGCTACCCTCGGTGCGAGCGCCTTGAACCCGGCGAGGAAGAACGGGCCGCTGTGGATGCTGTAGCGACAGGCGTGCGGGTAGTCCTCCAGCATGAAGTAGCCGTCCCGGAACGCCTCCAGCTCCGGGCAGGCCTGGTACAGTCCGGCGTAAGTGGAGGCATGCACGGTCTTGTAGATGCCGCCGTACACGGCAACCGGCCCGTATGAGCTGATCCTCGCGTGCGGGCTGATCGCGGAGACCTCTGCCTTGTACTGCAGCACCTCCTCGATCCTGCGCTCCCAGAAGAAGTCGATCCACTCGTAGAAGCAGTCGTCCACCAGCGCGTCGAAGGTGGCCTTGTCGGGGAGCGTCCCCGCCTCGGCGGCCGCCCTGATCTCCGCCACCCGGAAGCCCGTCGCCACGGCGAAGCCGTAGAGCTTCGCGACAAGGTGCGGGTGGTAGAACTGCCGCGCGCAGGGCCGGTAGTAGACGTCGTTCGGGTCGCCCGGGTAGAGGTAGTCGCAGGCTCGGATCAGGTCGTGATTGTGCGCGATGGTGTAGTCGTGCATCACACGACTGCCGAGCCACAGGAACCACTCGCGCCGGTAGAGCCTCAGCAGCTCCCAGAACCGCTTCCCACGAGCGAAGTGCGGCATGATGCCGGCACAGATCGAGATGTAGTGCGACACGTCGCAGCAATCGGCCCGCCACGGATCGAAGTTGTCGGTGTCTTGCCCCTTCACTTCGTTGCTCATGGAGAAGCACTTGGGGAGACGCGCGGCCGCGGCGCCGCTCTCGCTCACTCCGAGGACCTCGCAGGCGCGCCAGTTCTCGTGCACGACCTCCGCCCCGTCCCGCAAGCGGAACCGCAGATGGTAGACGCCTGGCTCCCGCGAGCCCAGGCTGAGCCAGCGTGAGCGCAGCCGCCGGATGTCGAGGGCGACGGCCTCGGTCTCCGCACCCACGTCCACGGCCGCATACTCCGTCAGCGGCTCGAAGAACGCGCTCTCCAGCCGGTACTCGACCGCCAGTCGCTCATGCGCGGCGCGATCCCGGGCGAACACCTCAAACCGGAACACGCACTCCTCGCCGGCAGCGAAGTAGTGGTTCGCCTGCGCGAACGCCAGCGCCCGCTCGTAGTCCACCGTGGTCGCGGGAATGGCCTGGCAGAGCTGCTTGTCGGGCGATGAGCGCAGCTCCACGACCGCGGCCCCCGGCGCCAGCGCCTGCCCAGAATAGGCGATCTCGCCCCGGCCGGCGTCATGAACGGTCTCGTAGGGGCTCGTCACCTCGAGATGCTTGTTCACGGGGAGGTTGCCGTAGGCCCGGTAGCCGGCAAACAGGACGGCGTCCGGGTCCACCTCACGCAGGTAGAAGGTCTTCGTGAACGGCCAGGGGGGATCCCGGTGGGCGATCTGGTAGAAGTACTGCTTGTGGGGGATCGCCAGGACCAGGGCCTCATCGCTCAGGCTCAGCTCCGCGACGCCATGCGCGGACTCGATCCGCAGGTAGGGCCGATCCAGGACCTCCACATAGTGCCCGTGGTACGGAAACCAGGGCACGTCCGGTCGCGTCTTCTCCCCGCCGGAGAGCTCCACCTCGACCCTGGCGCCGGAACCCACCCGCGTCGCGTTCACCGTCCACACAATGGGGAGGTCCATGCCATTGATCGGAGCGAAGGGGATGCGCAGATCGGTCCAGATGCGCTCCTCCTCGATGGCGTCCTCGCTCGCGATCGTCAGCGAGCGCAGGCGCAGCTCACCGAGGAAGGCTCCTCGGGACAGTGCGATCAGGCCCCGGCAGTCCTGGCCGGTCGAGGTCGTGAAGCACTCGCGGGAGTTCAGCTTCAGCTTGAGCTCGCGGTCTCTCACCGCGAGCTCAAGCTGGACCACACCGGCCTCGACCACTGCTTCCTCAAGCGCCCCCTCCGCGATGACGTCGCCCTCGGGGGAGGTTAGCCTGGCGTAAGCCCCAGCGCCATGCGAGCCAAACTCGAGTGCCAGTCCCTGCCGCCGGTGGGGGTCATAGGCGAAGAAGACCTGCAGCGAGAACTCGCCATGGTTGATGCCCCAATCCGCCTCAAGCGCCCCCCGAATGGTGAAGCTCTCCAGCGCCGGGATGTTCGGCAGAAGCCGGTTGCCGGCATCCAGAAAGGCCAGCTTCTGGTCGCGGATGACGAAGTCGCTGTAGCCATCCGGAACGTGCTGCTCCACCGTCCAGTCGGTCAGGGCGGCGGTCGTGAAGTCGCCGTGGAAGATCGCGTTCATGTCGCTCCCCTACCACATGCCCAGTTCACGGAGCGTGGACTTGAGGTAGGCGAGGTCGCGCCGCGCCGCCGTGCTCGGATCGCCCAGGCCGCAGTACTCGCAGCAGACGTGACCCGCGAAGCCCGTGTCCCGCAGGGCGCGGAAGATGCTGAAGTAATCCAGGTGCCCGTTGTCGAGCATGTAGGAATAGTCGGTGCCGCCCGTCGCGAGGCGCCGGCAGTTCTTGGCATGGACATACCCGATCCGCCCGGCGAGGATCCCGACCGCCGCCACGGCCTCCTCGGCATGGGGAGTGCCATACATGTTCCCGGCATCGATGTTCGCGGTGACGAGCGGGCTGTCGATCATATCGAGCAGCTTGAGGGTGGAGCCGGCGGTGTCATGCAGGGTGTGCATGTGGATCTCAAAGCTGCAGGTCATCCCGAGGCCGGCAAGCGCGGCGGCCACAGTCCGGAATGCCTCGGCGCCGCGCTCGTAGTGGACTTCCCTGGCGATGGCCGAGCCGGTGACGAGCGGATCGTCGGCGGTCAGGGACCCGACGCCCGAGTTGATCTTCTCGACACCCAGCTCCCGGAGCAGGGGCAGGCCGGCGAGCAGGGTGTCCAGCGAGGCCCGGGCGGCCTCGCGGTCGTCCTGGATCACGTTCGCACCCCACGAGGCCACCGGTGCCGTGACGCCGTAGCGGCGCATCGTGTCCTCCAGTACGGGCTTGATCTCCGCGAGGCCTTGCCCCCGGAACAGCATGGGGCATAGCTCGACGCCTTCCCATCCAAACTCGCGTGCCTTGCGGCAGGCGCGCTCGAAGTCATACGCGCGGTAGGTGTACGCATGCATCAGGATCATAGTCGGTGTCTCCCATCGGTTGGTTGCCGGCGGCCTGTGCGGATGCGGCCGACGGGCAGGCGAGCCCCCCGAGCGGCAGCGGGGCAAGCCTGTCGGGCTGCGGGGTAGCTTCAACCACCGCTTGCGGATGTCCTTCTTCCGCCCAAGGAGGCTGTGGCCATAGCGGCGAACCTGCGCAGCGGACCGGGGTCGTGCAACCCGCCAAGGAACCAAAGTCGTCTGACATGGAGGCCGGTACCCGTGGAACCACTGACAGCCAGCAAGATCTGCATTGTGGAGGGGGTCGAGGAGGACCCACTCATGTCGGCGCGCGCGCGGCGAATGCTCGCGGGCATCGAGTGCGATGACGTCGAGCACGTCGATGACGCTCGCCTCGCCGAGGTCGCCACTGACTTCTGCAAGTCCCCTCGCGGGCGGCACCAGAGCGGGGCGGATTACGACCCGCTCGTGGTCTTCAACCGCGTGCGGCTCAATGAAGCACCGGAGGTCAGGGCCGAGCGGAAGGAGCGCTACCCGATCCTCTTTGAGTTCGGCGGAAGCTTCCCGCTGGCCGGCTATGGTGGCTTCTACTGGCGCTACAGCGGCACACCCGAGCATCGCCAGCAAACAGGCACGGTCTGCCAGCCCGCCTGGCAGATCCATAGTCTCGTGGGCTGCCGCTACCGCTGCAGCTACTGCGGCCTGGGCCACTACATCAACTTCATGATGAACATGGAGGAATTCATCGGCACGCTGGATGAGGAGATCGGTACGAACGCGCCCGACCAGACGCTGTTCCAGTACGACAATGGCACCGACGTCGCCTGCTTCGAGCCGGAGTACGGCGGCTCGCGCCTGCTGGTCGAGTACTTCGCCGGACGCGAGGGGCAGTACCTCGAGCTCTATGTTGGCAAGAGCGCCAACGTCGACTTCCTGCTTGACCTCGAGCATCGCGGCCACACCGTCTGCTGCTGGAGCGTGAGCGGACAGACGCAGAGCACGGAGATCGAGCGCCGCAGCGCGCCAATGGCGGAGCGCATTGAGGCCTCCCGACGCTGCCAGGAGGCCGGCTATCACGTGCGGCACCGCTTCTCGCCGATTGTGCCGGTCCGCAACTGGCGCGAGGAGAACCGCGAGATGATCGAGCTGCTCTTCTCGCGGGTCCGGCCCGATGTCATTACCTTCGAGAGCATCCGCTTCATGAACTACGAGCAGACGGTCGCGCAGTTCGGGGAGGACCGGCTCGACCCTGAGTTCGTCGCGGCCATGAAGGCGACGCAGGGCGAGCAGGTGCAAAGCGGCGAGGAAGTCCCGATGGACTTCCGGCGGGAGATGTACCGCTTCATCATCGATGAGTTGGAGCGGGTTAGCCCGCAGACGCCGTATGCATTCTGCCGCGAGAAGCGCTCGACGTGGGAGTACTTCGCCGACGACTTCGCCCGGCATGGCCAGCACCCGGACGAGTATGTGTGCAACTGCGCCGCCTTCTCGGCGCCCGGCAACCCGCTGCTGGCGACGCGGTAGGCAAAGCCGCGACGTGCGACGGGACTGTCATCCTGAGCCCAGACCGCGCAGCGGTCTTCGGGCGAAGGATCAGCATCAGCCGAAGGCGCTTGCACGCGGAATGTGATCCTTCGTCGCTGCGGCTTCTGTGAAGCCGCATGCGCTCCTCAGGATGACATGGGCCTGAAGGCGCGGTTCCCGTGATCCCCGGCAGACGCGCCAAGACACAGCGGCGTCGGGACGGTCGGCCGACGCGACCGCCACACTGACCACAGAGAAAAGGGAGCACTGCCATGGCGCAACTACGCGTCGGAGCCGCGCGGAGCAACATCACCCCGCACCTCGGCTGCCACATCATGGGCTACTTCAACGATCGGCTGGCGGAGGATATCGCCGATGAGCTGTTTGCCAAGACCGTGGTCTTTGACAATGGCGACACGGCCATCGGCGTCTGCGTGCTCGACCTGATCATAGCCCCGCAGGCCGACCTGGACCTCGCCAAGGCACGGGCGAGCGAGCTGACCGGCATCCCGCCGGAGAACCTGTTCATCTCCTGCACCCACACCCATTTCGGTCCGGGGACGGTCGATCTGTCCGCCGTCCCGCGAGAGGACGCGTACATGCACTTTGCGATGGAGCGGGCGGGGGACAGCTTCAAGCGGGCGCAGAGCCGGCTGCGGGCGGCGGAGGTGGGGCACAGCTCGGGCCTGTGCCCGGAGGAGACCCACAACCGGCGCTGGGTCATGAAGGACGGCAGCGTGCGGATGAACCCCGGGTACCTGAACCCCGACGCGGTTCGTCCCGCGGGCCCCAGCGACCCGGAGGTGGCGCTGCTCGTGGCGCGGGATGCCGCGACCAAGCAGCCACTGGCGGCCATCGCGAACTACTCCCTGCACTATGTCGGCGGGCCGTACGCCAACTCGATCACTGCCGACTACTTCGGGTACTTCGACCGGGCGCTGCAGCGGCTCGCCGGCGCCGACTTCGTAGGCGTGATGGCCAACGGCTTCTGCGGCGACATCAACAACTGCGATTTCGCCCGGCCCGCGCCACAGTACCCGCACCCGTTCTACCAGGCCGAGCGGGTCGGCAACCGCGTGGCCGCCGTTGCCTATGGTGCGTGGCTGGGCATTCGGGACTATGCGAGCGAGGTGAAGCTAGGGGTGGCGACTGAGCCGGTGAAGTTCCGGCGGCGCGAGCCGACCACCGAGGAGCTTGCGGCGGCGCGCGCGCTGGTCGCCACGCCCGCCGACCGGGGCGGCCCCGGGTGGGCGGAGTGGATGTATGCCAGCGAGGTCATCGGTGTCAACGAAGAGCCGGTGGAGCGCGACACGCCGATCATGGCGCTGCGGGTCGGCGATGTCGGGATCGTGGGACTGCCGGGGGAGATCTTCGTGGAGTACGGGCTGCAGATCAAGGCGCGGTCCCCGTTCGAGCGCACCCTCACGGTCGAGCTGGCGAATGACTATCTGGGCTATTGCCCGACGGACAAGGCGCTGGACGAGGGGAGCTATGAGACGCGGCTGGCGCGGACGGCGAAGGCGGCGCGGGGGACGGAGGGGCTGTTCGTGGAGGCCTCGGTGAGGCTGCTGGAGCGCCTCGCGGGGGGATAGGATCGTGACTCGGGATCGAATCAGAACGAAGGAGTAGCCCCATGGCCCACACGGCACACGTCCTGCTCATCTCCATTGACGGCCTGCGCCCCGATGCGCTGGCGCTGACGGATACGCCCGTCCTCGACCGCCTGATCGCCGAGGGCGCGAGCACCATGACCTGCCGGGCGGACATGCCCTCGGTCACCCTGCCCTGCCACCAGACCATGCTGCGCGGGGTCAGCGTCGGCCGGCATGGCGTCAACACCAATACCTTCCACCCGCTCGTGCGCCCCGTGCCCAGCCTGATTGACGCGGCGCATCAGGGCGGTCTGAAGACGGGCTCATTCTACAACTGGGAGCAGTTGCGGGACCTGTCCGACCCCGGCAGCCTGAACGTGTCGCATTGCTTTCGCGAGGTCGAACTGCCCGCCGGCGATGACCGCGTCACGGAGGCCGCCATCGCACACATGCCGGACGTGGACTTCGGGCTGCTGTTCGTGTATCTGGGGCATCTCGACATGGCCGGGCACCGGCACGGGTGGCTGTCGGAGCAGTATCTCGCCGCCGTAACCAACGCCGACCGCTGCATCGGCCGGCTCATCGAGGCTGTCGAAGAGACCGGGTGGCTCGCGAGCACGACCGTGCTGATCACCGCCGATCACGGCGGGCATGAGAAGCTCCACGGGACGGAGATGGACGAGGACATGCTGGTGCCGTGGGTGCTCTGGGGGACGGGGGTCGCCCGGGGCCATGCAATCGCAGGGGAAGTGGACCTGCGGGACACGTGCACGACGCTGGCGCACCTCCTGGGTCTGCCCCGCAGTGCGGAGTGGGAGGGCAAGGTCGTCACAGAGGCGCTGGTCGAGGGGCAGTAGCCGGGTGCCGGCCGGACCGGCGGCAGGCCATCGGGCCCGGGAGGGCGAACTCCCCCGCGCCGTCCTGACTTCGTCGACCATGGTGTGTTCGTGAGCGCAGACCTGACTACCCGCCGCTCGACCTTCCTGTCACCAACCCAACGCCTGATCGTCCTCTCCTTTCTGGTGGATGCCGGGGTCGCGTGCGGGATGCTGATCGTGCAGTTCCGCGCGCTGCAGCTCGGGGCGCCGCCCCTGATCTCCGGCCTGCTGGGCACGGCCGGCTTCGTGCTCTACGTCCCGGTCGCCATCGGCGCCGGCCACGTCTGTGATCGCCTCGGGCGTCGGCCGGTGGCTCTCGTGTCGTGCCTGATCTGTCTGGCCGCCTGGGTGGCCATGTGGTACGCGACCACGGCCGCGCAGTTGCTCGTCCTGTCCACGGTCTGCGGCGCGGGTCTCGGGCTGCTGTGGCCACCGGTGCAGGCGTGGCTGGGGGATCTCAGCGGCGATGACAGCCGCCTGCTCAACCATAACCTGGGCATCTTCAACGTCGCGTGGACCGCCGGCCTGATGATGGGGCCGCTGGCCGGTGGCGCCGCCTGGGAGCGGTGGCACGTCAACGCCTTCCTGGTGCCCGTGGGTGCGGCCTTGCTCAGCCTGCTGGCCATGCTGCTGACCCCCGCCGGCCGCCATCACGAGGCCAGCGACGTCCCGCCACCCCGCGTCGAGCCCGCCGTCGTGCGCGCCTTCATGCTGATGGCCTGGTGCGCCGTCATCGCCACCACCTTCGCACGCGGCATGATCGGGGCGATGTTCCCCCGCATCGGCGAGTCCCTCGGCTACTCCCCGACACTGGTGGGCCGGATCATGTTCGCCGTCGGGGCCGCCCAACTGATCGGCTTCGAGGTGGCGCGCCTGTCGTCGCGCTGGCAGTATCGCCGCGCCCCACTGATGGCCATGGTGGTCTTCACGCTGGGGGGCCAGTTGCTGGCGCAGTACACGTCCTCGCCCTGGCTCTTCGCGCTCAGCTTCTTCATCATCGGCGCCGCCACCAGCCTCACGTTCGTCAGCGGCATCACCTACGCGCTGCACCTGAGCGCCGAGGGTCGGGGGCTGCGCGCCGGCATCCACGAGGCGGTGGTCGGGGTCGGGCTGGTCATCGGCCCCCTGTTTGGCGGGCTGGCCGCCCAGTACATCGGCCTCAAGGCCCCCTTCGGCGTTGCGGCGGCCGTCTGTGGTCTCATGCTGGTGGCCCAACTGATCGTCGCGCCCCGCCGCGCAGCCCCCCGCGCACCGGGGGGGGGATAGGTACGCGGGAGACGCGTGTTCCGCATCGCGGGACCACCAGCGGAAGCTGGTGGGGGGCTGGCCGTCTAGTCGATTGAGCCCCGGCAGGGGCGGCAGAACCGGCGTAGATGGCCCCAGGAC
>CAZIWQ010000154.1:9417-9826 GCA_964542355.1 uncultured Armatimonadia bacterium | reverse complement strand
TGTTAGGATGGCAACTACCCGGCTGCCGTCTGCAGGCCCGACAGCAACGCGCGTTCTACGGCGGCGTCCAGCCTGGCCAGATCGAAGGGCTTCAGCACGTGCTCCAGCCCCTTCGTGTCGACTCCGGCCAGGTTCTCGTCGGTCGTGACGAGCACAACCGGTATGTGCGCAGTAGCGGGGTCCTGGCGGAGCTCCTCGAGCACCCGGTACCCGCTCATGACCGGCATGATGAGGTCCAGCAGAATCAGATCGGGCCGCATCTCGTGCACGCGCGCCATGGCCTCAGCCCCATCACCGGCGACGTCTGTGTCGTAGCCCTTGCGCTGCATCAGTACCTCGAGCAGCCTGGCGACACCCAGTTCATCCTCCGCGATGAATTCAATGGACTGGTCCAGGGAGAATGGGCGGG
>CAZIWQ010000154.1:5176-9407 GCA_964542355.1 uncultured Armatimonadia bacterium | reverse complement strand
CGGTCCAAGCGGCATCCCTCCTTTCTGGCCGACGGGTCCGGAACGACGCTCCCTCAACGGTGGCTTGATCCCGGGCCCCGGTGGGCCTGCGGACTACGAGTGACACCACCCCACATCATCTTCCGGCCGGCGCTGGGCACTCCCGGGCGACCAAGCGTCGGCGTGGCCCCGCTACGAGGGTTCGGGAAACCCGCTCCGGTGCCCCGCCGAGCACGCGCCAGCCCGAGAGAGGCCGACCAGTACGGCGATGAGAGTATACCCCCTCAGGATACAGCAGACACTTCGGCAAGTCAAGATTGGCTCCAGTCGGCCGGAGGCTGCGCCACTACCGGCAGAAGACGTCCGCATTATCGTCACATCCATCGACTACTCGGACCCGCTGGAGGAGCGGTCGAGAAGCCGTTCTGAGGCCGCGAAGCCACGCCGGAATGGCTCCGGAAAGCACTCAGCCGGTCGCTGCGCCTCGGGGGCCGGCCGGATGTGGCCCTTTCGGCCGGACCCTTAGGCAAAGAAAAAGGCCACCGGGCGCGATCCGGTGGCCTTACCGAGATGGTACACAGCTCTAATCGGGCTGTGCAGTGTATCGGCGCCCTGGGCGCCAATCTTGAGGGTTGCGACCTGAACTTTGCTCGTCCGGCACGACAGCCCGGGCCATCGTCCGGGCAGATGGTGCGGAGGCGCTCGCGGCAGCCTCCGGGACCTCGGGGCGCAGAGCGTCTAGCTCACGCCAGTACCCATCCAGAGCCTGGCGCCCCTTGTCCGTGAGCGAATACGACGTGTTGGGCACATTGCCAATGAACCGCTTGCGGACCTTGATGTAGCCGACCTCCGCCAGCCGGGTCATATGTGATGACAGGTTCCCCCGGCTCAGCCCCAGTGCCACGAGTAGATAGCTGAAGTCGGCCTGATCGACACTACTCAGCGCCGAGAGGATCGCCAGGCGCGCCGGCTCGTGAATCAGACGATCGAGATGCGGGACGCTCGTCGCTGAGGCGGTCATTGTCCCAGATTGGCCCCCGACTTGCGGCCAAGCTCGGTGAGCAGCCAGCGGTTGTAGGCGTGCAAGGCGACCGCGGCCAGCGACCACGCAACTCCCAGCCAGGCCGTGATCCCCAGTGACGCGCCCTGCGCCTGCAGTACCGACTGGAGCCACCCCGGTGCCTGACCCACATTTGGTGTGACGGCGAGACCTGGGAACGCCGCCACGAGCCCCGCCAACATCACCGTCATCGCACCGATCATCTCGGTCGCGGGCTCGTGCAGGCCAAACCGCCCCATGGTGAACATATAGAGCCCAAACAGCGCCAACGCGATGACTGTTGCCTGCCAGGCGTCGGCGCCTCCCATCCCGGCCGCGCCGATCGGCGCCAACAGAAACAGGGGCGCCAGGAAGCGGGCCCATGCCGGCGTCTCCGGCTCGACCGCACGAACATCGCCCATCTTGGTGTAGTAGGCCCGGTCCACGGCATCCGGCACCAGCTTCAGGCCGACCCACACCGCGAACAGAAAGAAGGCGGCGCTGGCCGCATACAGCCCCGCCGACTCTGGCCGAGGCAGGCTCCCCGCCTCGCGCGCCGTGTACAAGAGAGGCAGCGCTCCGCCGGTGAAAGCGACCCCCTGTCCCATCAGTGCAAGACCCTTCGACCGCGCATAGAGCCGCGTCTTGTCGGCCAGGTCCTGCATCTCTTCCTTGGAGAAGGTCGTGATCATCGTCTCGCCCACAGATTGGTTTGCGCGGCAGACTCGTCTATCACTATTATACGCCTCGCGCGCCCCCTGTCAAACCCTATTTTTCAAGATAGGCTCAAGATATCTTCAGAGATTGCTCTGCCGCGCTCCCGGGCACTCGCACTCAGCATGAGACCCGGGGGAAACCCCGGGTCTCATCTGTCCGGATGCTGTGCCGGCGACCCGATCCCTAGAGTTCGGGCGGCGGCGGGGTGTCCAGACCCTTCACGATGAAGTCGTGGAACTCCGAGTAGCGGACGGTGCCTGAGACGTCGCGGGCGGCGACGCGGACGCTGTAGGTCTGGGCGGCTTGCGTCCCATCAGTGCCCGGCACGTTGCTGTTGGCGGGGACGGTGTAGGTCAGACGCCAGGTCCCATCCTTGCACACGCTGACGAGAGCGCTGTCGACGTCGAGCACGGTCTCAACGGTGCCGGCGACCGGATAGCCCGGAACGAGGCGGACAAGCTCGCCCGCGGGTGTGTAGATCTCGAAGGCAAGCGCCCGATAGGCGCCCTTGTCGAAGAGCCGGATGCCGTTCCCATCGCTGGCCGCACATGTCATCATGACCGGGCCGCCGGAGGCGCCGACCGGCAGGTCGGTCGAGGCCGAGATGAGCACCGAGCTGATGGTTGGCGGCTGCGCGCCAACCACTTCCACGGCGGTGGTCTGCACGAGATTGCCGGCCACCGCGGTAACGCGTGCGGAGCCGGACTTGCTTGCCCGCAGGGCGCCGGCGGCATCGATCGTTCCCACGTTGTCGCCGCTGAGCAGCCAGGTGGGCTGCAGGCCCTCCTGCTTCTTGTTGTTGCCGGCGTAGATCGAGGCGCTGAACTGGAGGAGGCCGCCCTGCTCGATGGCGGGTGCCGACGACCCGGACGGGTCAATGTACAGCGCCGTCGGGGTGCCGACCGTCGCCGGGAGCAGCGCGAGGATCACAGTCGTGGTCTTGCCGGCCAGCGTCGTGACCGGGACCCGCGCGGACTGGTAGTCCGGTGCGCGCGGGACATCCACGATCAGTGGCGTGGCGGAGCTGGCGGGGAGGCCGTCGAGCCGGAACACACCCACGGCGTTCGCCTCGACGCTCCGCCCGGTCGTGGCCTCGGTGATGATGGCACGCCCCAAAGTCATGGCGACATTGTCGGCGGCCACAACCCGACCGACAACGACCGCGTTGTCGGGATGCGCCGGATGTGAGTCGATGGCTGTGGCGTCGGTCGCATCGTCGCTGCCACAGCCCACGAGAACCATGGTGAATACGATCAGCAGCACAACACCGGCAAATCGCGACATAGCACGAAGCCCCTTCCGAAACATGACCGGCCTCGCCATCGTGGTGCGGCCCGGAGGCGCTGCGGGCGGTCCCCGCCGGCTGCGCCACACCGAGTGCAGCTATTCTACCGCTGAACCCGCAAGGTGCGCAAGGCCGAAGCAACAGCGCCCGCATCGTTGCGCACCGTGACGCGTAGCAGGTACTGCCCGGCGGGCACCCGCGTCCCGCGGTCGCCCACCCCGTCCCAGGTGAGCGTGTGAACGCCGGCAGTGCGCACGCGGCCGGTCTCGAGGGTCCGCACACCGCGGCCGGCGATGTTCATGACAACCACCTCGCAGGCCGCGTCCGCCGAGAGCGTGAACACGACCTGACAGCCACCGCCCGCGGGCACGGCCGACAGCGAGCTGACCTGGATGCTGCTGGTGCGTCCGCGCGTCGCCTCGATCGCGAAGTGGCGCACCGTGCCCGCCTCGGCCGTCGGCACCACATACTGCGGCTGATGGCGCATGCTCACGCTCACCGCACGATCCAGGTCGCGGAGGGTGAGGCTGTAGTCGCCGGGGAGGCGGCTCAGGTCCGGCCACGACAGGGTGACCGCCTCCTGCGCGGTGCGCGCGGTCACGTTGAACTGCCACGTCATCTGCTCGCCGGCGGTGCTGTCAAGCAGGGCGGCGTAGTGTGTTTTGTCGCTCGTGGCGGCCGGGGCGACGAAGTACAGCTCGGCGGCGCCGGGCTCCGGGGGTGACTGGATCGCGCCGGGCCCCGCGGCCACGCCGAAGTAGTTGGCGCTGTCGACGCTGCCGCCGCAGCGCGCGACGATCTGCAGCGGCCAGTCGCCCGTCCGGCGACTCGTCGTCGCAGACGCCGCCGCGGCAGCGCTGGTGCCCCCGGGGCGCATGAGCGTCAGGGTGCACGCCTGGTCCGCCAGCACCCAGACGCCGCGCCAGGCCGGCACGGTGGTACTCGTCCCCAGCACCGCGTGCAGGATCGTGTAGCCCTGCGTCGTGGTATCGTACAGCCAGCCGTAGCTGCGCATGATGTTCGCCGTGTCCGCGCTGGCGAGGTCCATCGTGTTCGCCCCGACGGTCACGGTGGAGGCACTGAAGTCGATGGCGCCGAAGAACGGGTTCGCGATCTGCTGCCAGCCCGGCACGAGGTTCACGCTGAAGTTGCCGGCGGGGGCGACGGAACCGGCCGGGTTGATCGTGATCGCCGACGTCAGTGAGAGCCAG
>CAZIWQ010000154.1:0-5166 GCA_964542355.1 uncultured Armatimonadia bacterium | reverse complement strand
CCGAGCGGGGGCGGCGCACCCTCTTGCTCGACAAGAACCCGCGGCCCGGGGCCAGCGTGAGCAGGGCGCTGAGCGGGTCCCCATGGTAGCTCTCGTACGCCTGCTGGGAGGGGTTGTAGCGGGCGTAGCGCAGCGCCGCGGGCGCCAGCCCCAGCAGCGTGGCGGGATGCCCGTCCGCCGGGATCACCGGGCTCCCCAGCATCTGCAGACCCGCCGCCAGCGTCACCGCGCCGTTGGCGAAGCTCTGCACCGGGCCCGTCGCAGTCACGTCGGTGCGCTCGTTGCCCAGGGAGTCCACGGCGCCGACCGCATAGTAGTAGTCACCCCCGTCCACCGTGGTGGTGTCCGTATACGCGCGCGCCGCGGCATCGCTGATGGTGGCGAGCGGCTCACGCCCCGCCAACGAGGAGAACGGCCGGTTGCTGCGGTAGATGCGGAAGCGCGCGAGATCGGCCGGCGCGGAATAGCCGGTCCAGTCGAGGTCGATCGCCCCGCCACCGTCCAGCGGATGATCCTGGACAGTGAGCGTCTCGACACGCGCCGGGGCCGAGTCGTCGGCGGAGGCGACGGGGCCGACCGCAGCCGAGTCCGTCCGCTCGCCGGCGGCGATGGCGCCGACACGGTAGTAGTAGGGCAGCCCGTCGGTCGTCGTCGCGTCAACGTACTTGACGACGCCCTTGGCGACGGTCGCGAGGTCGGTCCAGGTGGTCGCCGTGGTCGCCGTCGTGGGCGCCTGCGCGCTCTGGACGCGAGAGATGGTGTAGCCGGTGACGCGGCTGCTCTGCCCCCCGTCGTCGACCGACTTCGTCCAGGTGACAGTGATGCTCCCGCCCTGGTCGCTCGCCGTATCGGCCGCCACCACGTTCGTGGGCGCCGCGACCGGGAGCGTCGTGCCGAGGGCCTGAGCCGCATTGATCCGGCCGCCCCCCAGCTTGCCCGCGTAGCCGGGGTTGAGCGAGTCGATGTTATCGCACGTGGTGCGGATGATCTGGATCAGGTCGGCCCCGGTACGGCTCATGTCCTGGGCCTTCAGCAGGGCACACAGGCCGGCCACGAGCGGCGCCGAGAACGAGGTGCCGCTGTTGCTCGTGAAGTAGCTCGTGAAGCCGGGGATGGTCGGGTAGTACACGGCCGGGCCGTGCAGGCTCACGCCGGGAGCGAAGACCTCGACGAAGTTGTGCTTCGTCGACGCGTCGTAGTTGCTCCAGCTCGCCTTCTGGTCCGAGAGCGTTGTCCCGCCGACTCCCAGTGTCATGTTGTCGACGAGCGGCCTCGGGCCGTTATTGCACGTGGGTGACGACCACGTTGTGCTGACGTCCGTGATCTGCTGGTCGTCGTTCCCCGCAGCCGCGACCGTCAGGCCGCCGGCCTCCCACAGCTCCTCGATCGGCGGAGTGAAGCTGTCGATGAACACCGTGCCCAGGCTCAGGTTCATGATGTGAGCACCGTTGCGGGCGGCGTAGTACATGGCGTTGACAACCGTCTCCACGTCGGTGGTCCCGCTGTCGGTGAACACCTTCAGCGGCATGACGGTCGCGTTGGGAGCGACGCCGACGGTGCCCCAGCCATTCATCGCGGCGACCGCCAGCCCGGCAGTCAGAGTCCCGTGGTCCACCTGATCGTTGAGGTGCCCCACGATCGGGATGGCCTGCGGGTTGCTGTTGCCGTCGTAGAAGTTCCAGCCGTGGACGTCGTCGATGTAGCCGTTGTGGTCGTCATCGATGCCGTTGCCCGCGATCTCGTCGGGGTTGGTCCAGATGCGGTCGACGAGGTCGGGGTGCGTCAGGTCGATCCCGGAGTCAACGACCGCGATGACGACCGCGGGATTGCCGGTGGTGACGTCCCACGCTGCCGGGCACTTGATCTTGGGGAGGTGGGGCTGCGAGGTGTACTCGGGGTCCGCGGGGACCATCGTGGTGTACACCAGGCGATCGGGCTCGGCGAACTGGATGCCGGGCTGAGTTCTCAGCCGGCGGGCGATGGCGAGGATGTCGGAGTCGGTCGGCAGCTCAATCGCGAGGATGCGGCCGCCGCCCACCTGGCGGGCGACGCGGCCGTCCAGCGCCGCGACGGCCGCCGCCGCAGTCTGGACCGTCGTTCCTGGTTGCACCCCGACCAGCAGGCGATCGGCGACTGCCAGGTCCCGCACCCAGCGCCCGGCGACACGCACCGTGCCGGCCCCGCCGGCGCCCAGGTCCACGACGCGCCACTTCTCGGCCGCAGCACCAATCTGTGTGCCCAGCAGCAGCACGACTACGCCAACTCCGAGCGACAACCCACAGCGGAGGAACCGGAGACCAGGTAGCGGGTTCAAGCGCGACACCCTTCTGCACAACGTGGATCAGGCGCCGCCGCGGAGGCACACCCCGGGCCGCGTCCGTAAAGCGACAATCCGTGGACTGCTGTCGGCGGCCGTTTGTTCCCGCCGGGCCGAAGGCAATACCGGCGTGCGGTGCTGCAAGCCGTCGCTCTCGGCTCGCAGCGTCGCACGCCGGCAGGTTGGTATCGCCACGATCTCGTCGCGTCGCGTCAGTGGCCGACGCTCAGCGGCCTCACGACTGAGACGCTCTGCCCGTCGTCGGCGGCGGCGGTCACGCGCACGAGGTACCGGCCGGCGGGAACGCGCGTGCCGTACGAGCTGCGGCCGTCCCACGTCAGGGTCGTCGGCGTCGCCGCCGGGATCGGCTCCGCCGCGGCCAGCGTGCGCACGCGGCGCCCGGCTACGTTGAGCACCTCGACGGTCGCCACCGCGTCGCGGCTCAGGCTGAGGACCACCTGCGCCCCGACGGCGGTGCGGGTCGCGGCCAGCGTAGTGACGGTGAGGCCCGCGGCGGAGGCGCCGCTGAGCTCGAGCCGGAACTCCCGCACACCCGCCTCCGCGGCCTCATAGGTATAGCCGGTAGCGGTGCGCATATAGATGCGTTTGCCCGTCGCCTGATCGGTCAGTACCGGCCGGAACTGAGCGGGCAGGGAGGAAATGTCGGGCCAGCGCACCGTGACGGCACCGGCCTGCGCCGAGGCCACCTTCACCGTGGGGGAGAGCTCTGTCGTCCCTCGCCCCGCAAACCACGCCGCCGAGCGCACGCCGCCGGGCTGCTCGAAGTACAGGTCCACGCCCTGCAGTGGCGGGCTGGCGATCGCGTTGAGCGTCGCCGCCCGGGGGCTCACCCCGACGTAGTTGTCGACATCGGCGCCCTGCGCCGACTCGGCGACCAGGCGCAAGGCCCAGTCGACGGTGACCTCCGGCGCGGCGGCGGCGGCCGCCACGGTCGGTGACGCGGCGTCGGCGGGACGCGGCAGGATCAGGTTGCCGCTGACCGCTGCCAGGAAGAACACGCCGCGGCCCTTCCGAATCGTCCGCTCCACAAAGTCGCCCGCGATCGTGGGGCTGATCAGCACGTAGCTGCGCAGGAACGCGTCATAGCCCCACATGAAGTCGCGGGTCCACCCTGACTGCGCCGAGGCACTCAGCGAGGCCGTCTGCCCGGCCACGCTCACCTGGATCCCCGTCACGTCGATGTCAGCCGTGTAGGGGTTGCCAATCAGGTTCCAGCCCGACTGGAAGGCGACGGAGAAGTCGCCCGCCGGCGCCGGCTGACCACTGATGTTCAGCGCGATCGGGTCCGTCGTGTTCAGCCAGAAGGCCTTGCCCAGCGCCTGGTGCAAGCGCGCGTCGGTGGGGCTGTCCTGGTAGCGGACGTAGCCGGGAACGCTGGGATCGTACCAGGCGGCCCGCAGGCTCGCCGTCGGAACCCCGAACAGCGTGGCCAGATCCGTCTCCGTGGTATCCGCCCCGATGGCGATGATCGACACGCCCGGCGGATAGGAGAAGGAGTAGTTGGGGCTGGAGACGGCCGGGCCGGCCGTCGTCACCGCCGGGTCCTCGTTGTCGCAGTCATCCACGGCCGTGACCGCATACCAGTACTGCGTCCCGTCGGTGGTGGTCTTGTCCCAGTAGTACTGCTGGCCGACGGCGGAGATCGTCGTAATCTTGGTCACGCCTGTGTCGGTGATCGCCGTGAACGCTGCCGCCGAGCGGTAGACATTGTAGTGGTCGAAGTCGCTGGGGGCGGTGTAGCCGTTCCAGAACAGCAAGATCGAGCCGCCATCGTCGGCGGGGTAGTCGCCCGCATTGAGCGTCGTCACCGGGACGGGGGCGAGGTCATCGCGCGCAACGGCCGGACCCGCCACCTTGGACTCGGACGACCCACCGGCCCCGTCGGTCACCTTCACCTTGTACCAGTACGGCTTACCGTCGGTCACGCTGGTGTCGAGGTACACCGTCGTGGCCTTCGGCAGGGAGGCCACCGCCGCAAACGTGCCATCGACAGCTTCGGCGCGCTGCACCTCGTAGCCGACAACATCGTTGGCGCCGCGGCCGTCATCGCCCGACTTGCTCCACGACACCGTGATGGAGCCGCCCTCGTCGCCGGTCGTGTCGCTGGCGGAGATGCTGCGCGGCGTCTTCGGCGGCGCATCGACGACGGACATCGCCGAGTTGACTCGCCCCGCCCCCATCAGGCCGACGTAACGGGGGTTCTTCCCGTCGATGCTGTCGCACGCCAACCGAATCTGCTGAATGATCTCGGCCGGCTTGAAGAGCGGGAACTTGGCGTGGACCAGGCCCGCCAGACCCACCACCACCGGGCACGCCATCGAGGTGCCCTGGTACTCCTCGTAGTAGGTGTTGAGCCCATACGCCGGGTTATAGGGGACCGTGCTGAGGATGCCGCGGTTGTACAACTGGTCGCCACCGGGCGCCATCACATCCACGAACTGGTGGGAGGAGCCGTCGACGTTGGAGTAGTACGCGACGGTGTCGTCATCGCCGACGGCTCCGACGCCCAGCACCCAGTTGTCGGCGAAGGAAGGGCCGTCATTGCACACCGGACTCTCCCAGCTATCCTCCTCATCGGTGAAGGTCCACGACTCATTGCCGGCGGCGGCAACGACCAGGACGCCCTTCTGCACCGCCTGCTCGATCGGATCATCCCACACGTCGCTGTAGCCGCCGCCGAGGCTCAGGTTGATGACGTTCGCACCGTTGTCCACCGCATACATGATCCCCTCGACGATGATGTCAAGCGTCGGGAAGCCCAGGCCGCCGACCTTCACGGCCATGAGGCGGCAGTTCCAGTCATGCCCCACACCCCCCTCGGCATTGTT
>CAZIWQ010000153.1:0-9871 GCA_964542355.1 uncultured Armatimonadia bacterium | reverse complement strand
GGGTACGAGAACTGCACGAAGCACACGAAGCCCGTCGCCAGCTACCCGCCCAACGGCTACGGCCTGTACGAGATGACGGGCAACACCGTGCAGT
The DNA here is from genome assembly GCA_964542355.1 of uncultured Armatimonadia bacterium. Taxonomy (GTDB): domain Bacteria; phylum Armatimonadota; class Zipacnadia; order Zipacnadales; family JABUFB01; genus CAZIWQ01. Next base: position 9,777 of record CAZIWQ010000153.1, on the reverse strand, counting down.
TCTGCAAGGACTTCTTCGACCCGGGCTGGTACGCGCGAATGCCGGAGCGCGACCCACTCAACACCACGGCCGCGCAGTATCATGCGGCGCGGGGCGCGATCTGGGGGATGAACCCCGAGGACATCCGGGTCGGACGACGCGGTTCCGACGAGGGGACCATACGTGACCCGCACTGGTTCAGCATCCGCTGCGTCGGGCCCAATTGACGCAGGCTCAAGATGCTGCAGGGCTTGCACTACGGGGTGCGGGTTGGTCCCGCGCTGCCGTTGGTCGATGGGCCGCGGCTGTGCGAAGCCGGGGGGCAGATGTCTTCGGGAGGCAGGCCCTCGCGCACGGCGGACTTCGTGAGCTCTGCGACGCTGTGGAGGTCCAGCTTGTCCATGATATGCTGGCGGTGGGTATCGACGGTCTTGGCGCTCACGCCCGGGACATCGGCAATCTCCTTGGTCGTGCGGCCCTCGGCCACGAGCCGGACGACCTCTCGCTCCCGTTCCGTCAGGACCGAGAAGGCCGACGCAATGGTCACCTCTCCGGAGCGGTGGTCGCGGTCGGGCCGAGCGGCGCTCAGCCCCGTCCCAGTGTCCGGCCCCGGTCGATGAAGTACCGCATCGTCTCGTAGTCGATCTCCGGTGGCTCGGAGTGGTCGGAGTGCAGGATGTACCCGCCGCCGCCCTGGATCACCGGGAGGATCTTGCGGTCCATCTCCTCGTCAATCTGCCGGCGGTCATTGCTGATCAGGGTGCGGACATCGACGCCGCCGTAGAAGCTGAGCCTGTCGCCAAAGCGCCGGAACAGCGTGGGGAGGTCCATGCCGGCCTTGACCTCCATCGCCTGCAGACAGTCCATCCCGGCCTCCATCAGGCCCGGCACCAGGGGCTCCACATACCCGCAGGAGTGCACGAGCACCTTGCAGCCCAGCGAGTGGGCGTACTCGAACAGCCGCTGATGCCCCGGTTGCACGATCGCGGCATAGTGGGCCGGCGACATGAACGGCTTCTGCTTGAACCCCATGTCCTCGTAGAAGAAGAAGCCGTCCGGCGTCCCCTCCTCCGCGAACAAGAGCTCCAGATGGTTGATGGTCAGGTCGGTGTACGTCTGCACCATGTCGCTGACCCAGTCGGGGTCGAGCGCCATCCCCATGAGCATGTACTCGTGCCCGCAGATCGGGTGCATCTGCTCGAACGGGGCGACCCCGGCCCAGCAGAAGTACCGCTGCTTCTCGGCCGCGAACGCCTTCGCCTGGCGGTAGCCCTCGAACGGAATGCGGCGGCGGTCGATGCCGACCAGATACGGCTTCCCGTGCTCCTCCCAGGTCGCGCGATCCTTCACGGTGAAGTCCACATGCTCGGGGGTGCTGTCGTGAAGCTTGTGCCGCCGCAGTGTGGCGCCATTGCCGTCGAGCTGCAGGATCGTCTCATCCGTCTCCTCGATGGTCACCGCGGTGAACTCAAGCTGCGCCACCGAGTTGAGCCAGCCGCCGGTGCGGATGTCCTGGCCGAAGTGCTCGGCCACGTCCTCCTCCGGGCCGAGGTGCCCCTCCTTGCGCCAGCGCTCCACCGTCGCCCCCCACGGGCTGACAGCGACGGGGGTCATGTCCACGGGCTGGTGGTCGAGGACGGCGATGAACCGTTCACGGCTGGTCATGGGCATGGGTATACTCCTGTTGTCCGTTCCGGAGCCCGGGAGCTCACCCGGGGGTCGGGGTCAGGGCGAAGCCGGGTGCTCTTGACGTCGGGCGCGAGAAACGGGATGATGCCCCGGTGGCCGGCCTGAGCGTAGCCCGCGCAAACACTCGGGTACCTCCGCTGGCGACCCCGACGCTGCGGGAGGTTTCGGCACAGCCGCGCGGGGCACCTCCCGCCGGCGGCGACCGGGCGTGCGGCCCCGGGGATCTCGCGGCCCGGCAGACACGGATGCCCCCGACACCGAAGGAGATCGATTCTTGAGATCACTCGCAGGCCTGAGACAGCAGCTCGTGCTCACCGTCCCCCTCGGTCTGGCCCTGTGCATCGGCGCGCAGGGCGAGGGCGCCGTGGCGGCCCCCCGCCTGGAGGCCTCGCAGGCGAGCGAGGCCGCCGCCGAAGGCTACGACGTGTTCTTCGCCCTGGCGGCCACCGGCCCGCAGCAGAGCGTGCTGCTCGACTGGGCCGCCGAGGGTGGCCTGGTCGTCACCTGTGGGGCCGCGGGCACGAGCGTGGACGCTGTGACCGGCCCGGAGCGCCGCACACTCGGCCGCGGGCCACGCGCCCGCAACGGCGAGCTCCATGTTCGGCGACGCGTGCCGCTGATCGAGGTGTCGCAAGCGGGCGTCGTGCTCGTGCGAACGTGGAGCCGACGCCCCCTCGCCGGGCAGGTCGGACCGGCAATCGGCGCCGGCCTCACCGACTTCCGCGTCCAGCCGGTCACGGGTGTGGACTTCGCCTACGAGTTCTCCGACCTGGAGGGCACCGGCGGCATCTGGGAGACGCTCAGCGGTCGGTGGGGCCTGGGCGTGTACCGCGACGCGCTCTTCCAGCGCGACCATGGCGACAAGGGTCCGTTCGGGGCCTCCTGGTATGAGACGAAGACCCCTGCGCGGGCGCTGGCCGTCGCCGGCTCCGCCTCCTGGGACAGCTACCGCGCCCGGGTCGCCGTGCTCGCCGGTGAGACGGTGCGGGAGGGACTGGCCTTCTACTGCCACGATGTGCGCTGCTATGCGCTGCTCGCCGTCCGCCCCGCGGGCGCCGCCGGCGAGGGGATTGCCGAGCTCAGTGTCGTGCGCGAAGGCGTCGAGACGGTGCTGGCGCACCGACCCGTTACCTGGCGCACCGGCACCTGGTACGAGTTGTCGGTGGCGGCGCACGACGAGGATGTCACCTGGTGCGTCTCCGGGGCAGCGCCCGCGAGGACCCGCGTGCCGGGGCTGTCCAGCGGGCGGGTGGGAGTGTTCGCCGATGGTCCCGGGGTGGCAGAATTCGACGATGTCATCGTGCACGCGGAGCCGGTTGTGCGCGATGACTTCCGGCGCCCGGCGCCGGCGATCGGCACCGACCCCGGGGAGTGCTGGGAGCCGACCGGCGGCCGGTGGGAGCTGCGGGACGCGCACCTTCACGCTACGAGCCAGGCGCCGGCCCAGTGCCTCCGGAGCGGGGCCGGATGGCCGGCAACGCAAGTGGCAGCCGCGATCACTTGCCGCCGCGGCAGCGCCGGCATCTGCCTGAACTGGCGCGGCCAGTCGGGCTATGCGCTGCTCATCGAGGCCGGGAAGGCCGTGCTCGCCGCGTTTGACCAGGGGCGCAAGACCGTGCTGGCGACGGGGGAGACAGGCAGCGTAGCGACGGTCCCGGTCTCCCTATCGTACTCACAGGGGCTTCTGCGCGGCCGTGCGGGCGAACAGGAGCTCGCCGCGGTCCATCTCGGCCCGCAGACGGGGCAGTGCGGGCTGATGGCGGCCGGCGAGGCCGGCTTCGCCGACTTCGAGGCGCGCGAAGTGCCGCCGGCCGGGGCGGTGATCTCAACCGTGAGCGGGGCCCCCCAGTATGTACCGGGTCGCGGCGAGGGCGAACGGCGCGCGGTGCTCGGGTACCTGTGGCGGGCCATGAAGGGCACGTGGCCCGCGGTGCCCGGCGGGATCGGTGGTGAGGCAGGGATCGCGCCACGACCCGCCGGCGAGCAGCCCGCGGAGCTGTGGTACTACCAGCCGTGTCCCGGCGATGCCGTGGTAAGTGCCCGCGGCTGCAGCCTGCCTCCCGGGGCCCTGATCGGCCTGACGCTGGCCTGCGAGGCCGACGACATCGCCTCCGGCTACGCGCTGGAAGCCACCTGCAGCAGCCCGGCGAAGCTAACGCTGCTGCGCCGCGGCGAGCAGGTGGCCCGCAGTGATGCCGTCGCCGCGGGGGCGGAGGAGGCCACCGCGCCTGAGGGCCTCGCCCTGTCCCTGTGGCGGGCGGGAGACTGGGTAGTGGGGACGGCGGGGAGCGCCCGGGTCGCCTACCGCGATCCCCAACCACTGGCCGGGGAGCGCTGCGCCACCTATGGGCGCGGTGCTGTCGTCATCGGCGAGCTCAGCCTGGGCCACCGGGCCGGCCGCGTCTACTCCTTCAAGCAACTGGAGACAGACTGGCAGCCCGAGGCGGGCGAGTGGCAGACGCACTCCGGGATGGCCTGTATCGCCTGGGACTACTGGTTGACGGGGAAGGGGACACCTCAGGCCATGAGCTACAACCTCCTCCGGCAGCCGGCCGACCTCCAGGTCGACCTGTGGGTGAGCGAGTACACCGAGGGGTTTGCGACCGGCGAGCACCGGCACTATCCCTATCACGACGTCAGTGTGGTAACCTGCGCGGCGACGCGCGAGCGCGACAGCGGCTACCGGTTCGTGATCGGCGCGGACGGCGGCACGACCACGCGCCTGCTGCGCCGGGGGAAGGTGGTGGCCGAGACGCGCGACTCGCGCTTCGCGATCCGGATGCACTCGCACTGCAACAGCCCGCGCAACATCCACGTGGTGGTGGCACAGCGGCGCGGGGCGATCGGTCTCCAGCTCAACGATGTCGAGGCCTTGCGGTTTGTGGATTCGGAGCCGCTCGGAGCAGGCTACGTGGGGATCGGCACGGAGGGTTGTGCGGTGGACTTCCGGGACCTGTGGCTGGTGCCGGCGGGCGGAGGCTGAGCGTCCCTGTCATGCTGAGCCAGGACCGCGCAGCGGTCCGCCGGCGAAGCATCTGCCCTTGCCGAGGGCACGCTGCAAGAGCAGACCCTTCGCTTCGCCGGTGCCGACGCCACCGGCTGCTCAGGGTGACAGATCCTGTCGTCCCATGCAACACCCCCTCGACCGGAGGCCGATGACAATGCCCCTCCAGCCACTGCTGCTGGCCGTCGCCGGCGCCCTCGTCGCCGCCGTCAGTGCATCGGGAGGGGAGATGGTGGCCATGAAGCAGGAGCTTGCCCCCGACAGCCGCTATGTCCCGGTCGCGCTGGACGCCCTCGCGAACCACACGCAGGGCGACGCCTTCCCCGCGCGCCACGTGACCGTGCAGGGGATCCCGTTCACTCTGGCTGCCGCTCCCGGCCCCAACAACCTGTTCCTCAAGTGCGCCACGTGGCCTGACTGGGAAGCGGACCCTTCCGACTTCTACGCTGCCTACGATGCCGTGCCCAAGCCACCCGATCCGCGGCGCCCGTTCCTGCAGGTACCCGTCGATGACTATGCCTGCGTGTACCTCCTCGCGGCTGCGGAGGACGACGCCGCCCTGTCGCCGGTCGTATCCTTCCGGATTGGCGTCTTCGATCGCGCCAAACGAGTGACGATCCACGACTTCCCGACGGTCGTGCCGCGGGCCGGCGAGGCGGACGACCGGGCCGCGGACGAGACGATCGCGACGAAGGCCGGCAACCTGTTCCTGGTGCGGGTACCCCTCGGCAAGGCCATCGCTCAGGACTTCGCTGACCGCAAGGTGCTGGATGTCGAGGTGACCAAGGAGCTGCGCCTGGCCATCCGCCGCCCGGACCCCTGCCGCTTCACCTACCGCCCGCTGGGGCTGCCCAGCGGTGTGCACCTCTTCGGCCTCACGTTCGAGCGCTGTGGGTTCCGGCTGGTGCTGAGCAGCCGGGAGCCCGGCCATGTGTTCAATCGGCCGCAGGTGCCGACGTTCGAGGCGCACATGCAGGGCCTGGATGAGGTGGCGGGCAGCCCGCGGCTTGCCATCGAGGCCGCTGCCACCGACTACTATGGGAAGACCACTCGGGTCACCAGTCGCGCGATCCCGAGCGCGGCCGGCGGGGCCCGCGTCCGCCTGCCACTGCCGGTGACCCGCCTCGGTCACTACCGGCTCGCCGTCAGTGTCAAACGAGGGGACGAGGCCTTGCTCACGCGCGAGACCAACTTCGCCCTGCTGGCCCCCGACACCCGGCAGCATCGTGCGACGGCCCCCTGGGGCACCTGGGACTTCGGCGGTGCGCACTATACCCCGAAAGATGCCGTCTTGCTCGGGCCGCTCTACGTCAAGGCCGGGCTGCGCTACGGGATGTTCAGCTACACCGAGGAGGAGCGGCGCCGGTTCGGCGTCCTGAAGGGTAACGACCCGTGCGTCAAGAACGCGGCCCAGGTTGAGAAGCTGGCGCAGCAGTGTGCCGCGGACCCCGCCCTACCGCGGCCGGAACGCTTCCTGATCTACCACGAGGACTGCATCTCCGGCCCCCACGTCACGCGCACCGCGGACGTGTTCACGGGGCGAGCCCCCTACCGGTTCGATGAGCAGGAAGCACGGCGGTTCCAGGAGTTGTGGGACGGCGCTGTCGGGGCCTGCGCGGCGGTCCGCAAGCACTTCCCGCAGTCCACCATCTATCTCGGCAACGGGAATGTCCATCTGCTCGAGGAGTTCCTGCGCCGCAAGTTCCCGCGCCGGCTGTTCGACGCGCGGGGCAATGAGGCCGGCAACTTCCAGCGCCTCCCGGAGGCCCAGCCCCCCGACTTCGTCGCCAACAATGCCGGGCTGTGGATGGACCGGCAGGTGCTCGACCACTATGGCTATGGCGACGTGCCACTGGGGCAGTGCTATGAGATCTGCTATCCGGCCACCACTCCCGGCAACCTGACGGTGCGCACCCATGCGGCGTACCTGGTGCGGCATATCCTGCACTCGATGGCATGGGAGATCCCCGTCATCCGCCCGGCGCTGATCGTGGATGTTGGCAACTCGTACTGCTTCAGCAACTGGGGGGCGACCGGCCTGTGCCATGCGCAGCCCGACGTGAGCCCCAAGCCTGCCTATCCCGCGGTCGCCACCCTGACGCAGGTGCTCGACGGGGCGCGGTTCTCGCGCGTCGTGGCGTGCGCCGCGCCGAGCATCTATGCCGTGGAGTTCCGCACTCGGGCGGGCACGTACGTCACCTGCCTGTGGACGATCCGCGGGCGGCGCGAGCTACGTGTCGGGTTGGCCGACGCCGCTGGCGCGAAGCTGCTGGACCTGATGGGCAACGAGCAGCCGCTGCACGTCGAGGGCTCGCAGGCCGGATTCGCGGTCTCGGGCGAGCCGTGCTACCTGCTGACCCGTGTTCCGGTGGCGGAGCTGAGTGCCCTCCAGCCCCCCGCCCCGGACAAGCCGCGGGGCAAGCGCTTCCTCATCTCCTCGCTCAGCAGCATGCGCGAATGGACGGTGGAGCGTGGTGCCGACCGGGAGCTGGAGGTCTACGACTTCGCCTGCCCGCGCCGCACGGGGGAGTTCGGCTACCGGGAGGTGGCGCAGTGGGAGGGGCAGGAGCGGGTACTCGAGGTCAGGCCGCGGCTGCCGATGCCGGGTCCAGAGTATCTCCCCATGTACTCCGTGCTCCGACATGTCGCGGGGGTCACGATCCCGGGTGAGCCGACGGAGATCGGCCTCCTGGTCAACGGGAACGGGGGGTGGGGGCGCCTGATCTTCGAGCTCGAGGACGCCTCCGGTCAGCGCTGGATCTCGCTCGGCTGCGAGCAGCGTGGGGCGCCGACCCGCTGGATGGCCGACTGGATGCCGGCCGAGCAGTTCCAGCGCCTCAAGACCATGAATCTCAATGACTGGAACACTGCCGACCCCTGGGGGCGGAGCTTCATCAACTTCGAGGGCTGGCGCCATGTCCGCTTCCCGCTCCCCGGCAACTACCCGGGCGAGGGCTACCACTGGCCGTACAGCAGCCAGTGGCGCTACAGCGGCGATGGGGTGGTGAAGTACCCCCTGCGGTTCACCCGGCTGATCATCACGCTCCCGGAGAGGGTACTGCACTTCCGGGAGTACCAGCCCGTGCCGAGGCAGGAGATCTACCTGAAGGACCTGGTGGTGACCTACGAGCCGCCGGAGGCGGCGTTCCGGGCGGAGTAGCGCGCCGCACCGAGGTCACTGCGCGGCCGCGCGGGCCTCCACGGTCAGGCACTGCACGGTCGGTGACGCCATCTTCGTCGCCGCGCCGCATGTGTTCATCAGCTTGACCCGCACCCAGAAGTCCTTCACTACGACCTGCTCGGCACCGAGGGCCGCCGTCAACTCCCCCCGATACGGATCCTTGCCGCTCGTGTTCGTCGCCACCGGCGAGGCGAACGTCGTCCCGTCCACCGACAGCGACAGCGCAACCGAAGCGCCGAAGTTCCTCAGATCGGCCGCACAGGCCAGCTTCGCACGGATCGCTGTCAAGGGCCGCTCACTGACGAAGTGATAGTCGATGCCGGCCTCGTTCACGTACCCCTGCTTGCCGAACATGCGCAGCACGCCGCTTTGCCACTTGATCTCCCCGGGGTTCTGCACGCGACCGGCGTGCAGGTAGCGCTGGCTGCGGAAGTCGTCGCGGAAGGACACCACCCCTTCCTTGTCCGGGGTCAGCGCGACCTGCGGAACGGCGGGCGCGTCGACGCGGGCGGTGACGGTGAGGTCCGTCAGAGCCGCTGGTAGCTTGCCCTTGCCGGATAGCTCGATGCGCACGAGGAACCCGTGCAGGTCGCCGGGGGCCGCCTCCGGCAGACCGACCTCTACCTGCGGCCCCGTCTTGCTCTGCGACACCCACTTCTTGCCATCGGCGGAGACGCTCACGGTGATCGCACCGTCCGGGCCGTCGGCGGTGATGGCGGCGCGCACGTCGTGCAGCGTGAAGGGCGACTCGAAGCGGTAGGTCAGCGTGGCCGCACGGTCGGGCTTGACCTCCAGGCGCGCGCCACTCCAGCGCAGCGCAGGGAAGCCCTCGATGTCGGCGTCGTCGATGAACTGGGGTGAGGTGCGAAAGCCCTCGTGGTATGCGTACAGGCCCTGCTCGTCCCCGGCGATCGGGATCGCGCGCCCCGCAGAACGGCTGGCGTCCTGGCTGTCCTGGATGCCCTGGCGCAAGCGCTGCACGTAGGGGAGCACGACCCGGGTCCACACGCGGTGATGCTCGGTGCCCGGCGGCGCCGACCACGACCACATGCTCTGGCCCCCGGGGGGCGCCGGCGTGTTGGTGGGCGGCCACCAGCAGAAGAACGCGATCGGCACATCATAGCGGCGGCAGATCGCGAGCTGGTCGTCCCACACCTCCTCCCAGGTGGCGAACTCCTTCCACCCCGGCGCCGCCCAGGCGATGTGGATCAGCGGCTTGTCCAGCACAACGTACTTCTTCACCAGGTTCTCGAACGCATCTCTCGGCTTGCAGTACTCGTCGATCAGCCAGCCATCGGCCGGCAGCAGCGGCCAGCCGAACCCCGGGGCACCGGCGCCGGGGGAGTACCACTGGTAGACCGCAAGTGTCGGGTACTTGGCTTTCACAAGCCCGTACAGCTCGGCGAGCATGGCCTCGTGGCCGTTCCAGTAGATGTTCTCCTCGGACAGCGTGATGGCATACACCTTGTCGAGGGGCAGCTTGCCGAGCAGGGCGTCAAGCCAGGCCATGTACTCGGCCGCCGGCTTCGCCTGCTCGTCCCCCTTCTCGTACAGGAAGATGTCGAGGATGGCGCGCTTGCCATTGGCATGCAGACGCTCGATCGTGCTACGGAGCCTGGTGGGGTCGCTGCCGCGCGACACCTGGTCGATGGTGAAGGCGAACGGGGTCTTGCCCTGCATGTAGTCGCCGGCACTGCCGACGTACAGCCCGGCATCGCGCCCGGTGAGACGCTCGCCGCCATCGGCGCCGACGAGTTGGGGCACCGCGAGCAGGGCGATGAGACCGACGGTTGTCCAGCGCATGGTGTCTGCCCTCCGGGGATCGGGGTCGGGGGTCGCGCGGCGCTCCCCCTGTGTGGACGGTTCCCTGCCTCGCGTCGCGTTCCTTCCGTGTTGGGGCGGCGGGGCCGTGTCGTGTCGTCTG
>CAZIWQ010000152.1:9468-9878 GCA_964542355.1 uncultured Armatimonadia bacterium | reverse complement strand
ATCGCCCTGCGGACCCTGTGGGCCAGCCGGGCCGGTATCGCCCTGCGCTCCTGACGGGCCGGTACTGCCCGGCGTAACCGTCGCGCCGGTAGCGCCCGTCGGGCCTGCCGGACCGGTGTCACCCTTGGCGCCCGCCGGGCCGGTGCTGCCCGTTGCGCCGGCCGGGCCGGTCGCACCCGTGTCGCCCTTCGCGCCGGCGGGACCCCGGGGACCGATCGGGCCCATGGGGCCGGTATCACCCGTCGGGCCCGTAGGACCGGTGTCCCCGCGGACGATCGGCCATGCTGCCGTTGTGACTGCGGCCAAGTGGACAACGCCCTCCTGGGCCGGGACCGGATCTCGACTCACAAGGCCCGCCTGGTCGAGCACGCGCCAGATAGCGCTCTCGAATGACGGTGAAACGCCCTGTG
>CAZIWQ010000152.1:0-9458 GCA_964542355.1 uncultured Armatimonadia bacterium | reverse complement strand
ACATCATGGCAACCGCAAAGCCGAACACAGGCAACTTGGTCATCTGCTCAACTCCCTCTGCTGGCACCGCATCCCGGTGCCGGCTCATGCATCGTGTCACCCGCCATCAGGCAGGTGCTTGGGCCAACGAAAGCGCCATCGCACACGACCCACGACGATCAGACCGTTCATCCGGCACCCGCGAACCCCGTCATCACGGAAGGAGGAACGGCTGGTCCCCGAGGGTCACGACGTTGGGTGCCTGGAAGGCGTGGTAGAGCTTCCACGGTCCTGGCTTCCAGACCCGACCGACCTGTGTCTGGCCCAGGGCCGACTGGTACGTAGCACGCAGCAGGGCCCTCAGAGTGCTGCACTGATTCAGACGGTAGAGGCCTCCCCCGAGCATGTACCACGTGAACGCGAGGCTATTGCGGGCGGTCGCCGGGAGCGCGACCGCGTTGGCGTGCGAGCCACCGTCCGGATCGTAGTGGGTGATCTGCCCCGCCACGCCGCTCGCACCCATCGGGATCACCCGAATGTAGATCTGGGCTCCGGCGGGCACAGTCAGCGGGACCCACGTGGAGGCGGGCACGTCGGTGTCCTCCCACATCAGGTTGTGCGTCTCCGGGTTCCAGGTGAGATACTGGCCGGTGAGCTCGAGCAGCGTTCCCGCCCCGTACAGGGTCTTCACCACGCGTGTCGCCCCGGGTGCCAGGACCTGCTCGTTGTACTGCAGGACCACGGCAATGTCGTTGTACGGCTCGCCGGCCGCCGGGACGTAGTTCCACCAGTTGGCCGGGCTCGCGAGCTGCCCGTACTGGGCCACGCACACCTGATCCGGCCGGGTGACGTCGAGCACGTCACGCAGGAAGCCCTCGGTGATGATCGTGGGATTGGGCCACTGGTCATAGGTGAAGAACCGCGCCGGGACGTTGGCGCCCTGGTACAGCCTGGCGATGCCGCCCAGCTCAACCCCGTTGATCCGGCACATGATGTCCGACACCATGCCGCCCGGATGGGCATCGACGAGGACCCGCACCCCGACCGTGGCTGATGTCGGGGCGCGCTGGCCCCCCGTGATGGAGGTGTTCTCGCAGGTGTACTGGATCGCCAGCGCCCGCGCCTCGGCCGCGCCGGGGAAGGTCTCGAATGACAGGCGCTGAGTGACGCGGATGATGCCGTAGTCGAACACCGACTCATACCCGCCGTTGACGAGTGTGGGCCCGGAGACGTAGGTCCCGTCGACCCCGAAGCGGTAGTTCACCCCACCCACACGGATCGTGGTGAGGCTATACTCCGGAGCATCCGTCGGCCACCCGTACAGCAGGCCGCGGTTGTTGTCCAGTTGGTTGGCGGGGTCTCCGGCCACGGTGCCCAGGGTGAAGCAGTGATGCACGTCTGTCGCCTGGTCGTTGAGCCGCAGATCCAGCCACGAGTTCGTAAGCTGGATGGGCGCCCGCCGGCCTTGGCCGCCGGTCGGGGTACGAGGACACCACGAGTGGCAACGTCGGCCGACTTGACGGCAGCCCCCTGTGTCGGGGTCGATCCGCCACCGCCACAGCCACCGAGTGTCACGGCCACGAGCACAAGGCACAACCCGACACACAGCATCGACGCTCTCATGTTTGCTCCCTCGTTTCGCGGAATGCCTTTCGCCGTACTCTGCCCGCTGCGCCGCCTCACGTCAGATCAAGCTGCCCCTGCCAGACGGCACCGGCCGGGCTAGGCCGGATGCATGAACCGGCAGTGGGCAGGTGGACGCCGGACCCGCTGGACCGCGATCCGGCTGAACAGCCGCATCGCTACGCTGAGCCCACGATGCCACGACCGCTGTTCTCCTGTAGTATTCTCCGCCACGATGCCAACCTCCTGCCTACCCCCCCCGACAGAACTGCGCCCGACACGCACGCGCCAGTCGGGGGCCGGCCGCTGACGGCAGCCCTACTAAGTCCCGCGCCGGTCGAACCGCACGAAATTGCTGCACGCAATGACCTCGAAATCGCCGTGGTGGGCCATGGCATCATCCAGCAGCATGTTCAGGCCGAGGTTGTCGGCCGGATAGTGCGGGACCACGACAATGCTGACATAGCGCCGGCGAGCGATCTCGTTGAGCGCCTCGCTCGTGGCCACCACCCACAGCGTGCCACAGCCGGCATCGCACAGCGCCTCGAACGCTTCGGGACTCGGGTTCCACCCCCCGTAGAAGCAGTAGTATGCCCTCCCCAGCGGGTCGGCCCTGTCACCGACGGCGACCTCGGTGCCCTTGCCGCGCTCGTGCAGCCAGCGGACTTCCGGCCACGAATCGCAGATGTCGGCGAGGTCCCCCACTGTCGTGGGCTGTTCCTCCTGCAGGATGCGGCCGCCTTCGCGGAACAGGTACAGGTCGGCCGGGCTGTGAATGGTCATGAAGGGGATGGCGAGTGCCTGTGCGATCTGGGTGATCTTGAAGTTGTGGGAGCGCTGGTCGCCGGCCGCTCCGGCGCGGATCAGTTTCTCGGCCCGATGGGCCGGCACCCCGAAGTCGGTCATCATCTTGACCTGAGGCCAGATCGTGTCGTGGCGCGACCCCAGGCCGCCACCGGGAGCCGAGGCGTGGTGGGCGATGACGAGGTCAACCGGTCGACCGCGTTGGCGCAGCGCATCGGCGAGCAAGAGCTCGGTCCCGTCGATGTCGATGCCGCACACCACGCGGTGCACCGGGGCCTCCGGATCCCCGCAGATGATGCGCGTATCGCCGAACGGGTTCACCGATCGCTCGGGGTCGGCGGCGAGGCGTGCACGCTCGTCGAGCCCGGCCAACTCACGTCCGGCCCGTTCCATCTGCCGCACGAGCTCGTCGTGCCCTCGGGGGTCGAGCGCCATTCCCCGCTCAATGGCAAACGCATACAGTTCACGGACAGTCACGGGGGTACCCTCCCTGGGGGTACATCTCCGCGTTTGGATTGCGCCAATGGACGGTTCGCTGTCGTTACCGGAGGACCTCCCACGATCCAGCCACGCGAGTATTCTACCACCGGCCGCCCACATATGCTACACTCAGGTCGATTAACAACCGCGAAAGGAGAGGGATGTTCTGAATCCTGAACGAGCGCTAAAGCGTCTGCTGCTGGAGCCCGTCGACCGGATCCCGCACTGGGAGCACATGAGCAACCCCGAGTTCCTGCGCCTGATGTCGGGGCTGGATCCCTATGCCCATCCCCGCCAGGCGGCATTGCGCACCCTCGAGCAACTCCCCATCGACCTGGGGGGCGGCGCGCCGGCCACGGACGATCCCATCGCTCCGCTGCCCGCCGACCAGTCGTCGTTTGTCGGCGAGGACGGCCGGCGCCGCGTGCGCTGGGGGGCCCAGTTCACCGGCCACTGGGCCTGGGGGGCGGCGTTCACCAGTGTCGAGCAGGCGCTCGCCTACGAGCCGCTCAAGCACCTGGACCAGCGGGGCAAGGACGTCATCGCTGAGATGGACTACTCGCGAGCGACGGAGGAGCTCGCCCGTGACATGCAGGGCGGTGAGCTACCTCCCGCCGGTGCCCCTCGCGCCCGCCACCTCAAGGGCGGGGGCTTCTACAACACCCTGTTCATGTGGCCGCTGTTGACCTTCGGCTGGGAGATCTTCCTCGAGCTGGCCGGTGGGTACAAGCCCGAGCTCAAGCGACTGCTCGCGGACTTCGCCTGCTTCTCGCGCAAGGTGTTCCAGGCCGCCGCCCTCACCGACATCAATCACTTCGTGTGCCATGATGACATCTGCATGGCACGCGGTCCCGTCTGCTCACCGGCATGGATGCGCGAGTTCATCTACCCGTACTACGAGGAGTTCTTCGGCACGATGAAGGCCGCCGGCATCAAGGTCATCTTCATGACCGACGGCAATCCCGATCTCGTCGCCGATGACGTCTTTGCCTGCGGGGCTGACGGCCTCGTCTCGGAGCCGTTTGCCGATTGGGATGCCATCGCCCGGCGTCACCCCGACAAGGTCCTCGTCGGCGAAGGGGACAATCGCGTTCTGCAGACCAACGACCGCGACGCCATCGAGCGCATGACACAGCGCATGTGCGAGCACGGCCGCGACTATCCCGGGTACTTCATGTGCATCGGCAACCACATCCCGTGGAACGTCCCGCCGGAGGCGATCCAGTGGTACTTCCAGTGCTCGGACCGCGACGGCATGCTCGCGTAGCTGCGGCGCTCGGCGAGGCTGTGCCGACAGGTCGCGATGTCCGTGACGACGCCGCTGTCTCCGGCGGCGTTCCGCGCGAGTGCCATCCTGAGCCCAGACCGCTACGCCCAGACCGCTACGCGGTCCTATGGCGGAGGATCAGCCCCCCGCGAAGGCACCCGTGAGCAAGAGGGGGGCCTTCGTCGCTGCGGCTTCTACGAAGCCGCATGCGCTCCTCAGGATGACATCGGCCAGAGGCCGTCCGCTCCTGACGCAGGGGTGAGTTCGGGTTACGGAGAAGCTGTCCCTGCATGCCAAGAACCATCTTCCGACGAGGGGGAGTATCCCCATGAGGACCTGGCTGGTCGTGTGCCTGCTCGGGGCGGCGTGCTGTCTGACGCTCGCCATGGGTGGCTGCGGCGGTGACAGTCAGACCGCGGTCGACACTGCGGACAAACTCCGCGAATACTGCGGCGACGGCGGGGGAGCCGCCAAGCCGTGGCCCGCGCTGGCGGGGACGACGACGGATACGGTCGCGTCGGAGGCTGTCGCTACCGAGCTCGTCGACAACGCCACCGGGCGGTCGGAGAGCGTCGCCGCGCAGACGGTGAGCTGGTTCCGCCTGCCGCGGCTGACCGTGGCCGGGACCTGGGTCGTCACCGTGCAGCCCACCAGCGCGACCGATGACAGTGACCTGTACGTGCTGGCGAGCGGTGGCGCGGGCTACACCGATGGCGCTGCATGCCTGGGGTCGAGCCGGCGGCTGCCCGCGGGGGGTGCGCCGGACATCGTGCGCGGCACCCCGGGGGCCCCCGACTGGGTGGCCTGTGACCTCACTCCCTCCGGTGGGTGGCCGGCGGCGGAGGTGGCGGTGATGGGCGTGGCCGGGGCGCCCGCCACGAAGCGCTACCAGATCGAGGCCGACCGCGCGCGCGCGCTCGTCGTCGGCGGGGCGGCACTCACCGGTACGTTAGCCCGCCGTCAGAGCCACTGGCTGGTGTTCGAGGCCGCCGCGGGCACCTCCTATCGTGTCAACCTCACCACGACCGGCCGAGGAGACCCCGACATCTACGTCTATGGCCCGACCTCCTCGGACTTCATCGGTGAGAGCATCACCACCGGCGGCGGAACGGTCAGCTTCACCGCCGCGCAGAGCGGCCGCCACTGCATCCGGGTGTATGGCTTCGGCTTCGCCGGCAACAACTACTCGGTCGCCGTCAGCACCTATACGGCCAACCCCGACGATGACCTGGTGTTCATCCACCACTCCTGCGGCGCCAACTGGCTCGCGCATAGCCTGGACGCCGCTCTCGTTGCCAAGCCCTACATCGATGAGCGCAATGACATCACCTACGGCACGACGATGCTCCCCGACGCCGGGCGCCCCGCCTCGCTCGGTGGTACCCCGGGCGATAGCACGGACATGTGCCACTGGATCCTGTGGTTCAACGATTACCTGGGTCGCGTCAAGACCTTCGACTGCGCGGATGGCGTGAACCGCATCATCATGTACAAGAGCTGCTTCCCGCTCAGTAACATCGGAGCGGATGGCACGGAGCCCGGTGACCCGTTCAGTGGGGATCTGACCCTGACGAACTACAAGGCGATCTACCGACACCCGGCCGGTGCCGGCAACACCTACGCTCACGGCGGGAGCACCTACCGACCGCTCGCGGACGTGTTCGCGGCGAACTCGGACACGCTGTTTGTGGCCGTCACGGCGCCCCCCCTGCACTACGCACCCGCGGACGCGACGGACGACGCCGCGGCGCATCAGGCCCGGCTCTTCAACAACTGGCTGAAGGGCGAGTGGCTGACGGCCTATCGGGCCGCCCACCCGGGGCTCGACAATGTGGTGGTGTTCGATTGGTTTGATGTACTGGCCTATGCCGACAACCACGCCACGCACCCCAATCGTCTGCGCTCGGAGTACGGGGGTACGAGTGGCGACTCGCACCCTAACGACGCCGCGAACGCCGTCTCGACCCAGCAGTTTGCGACCAACCCGACGAACTTCCTCGACACGGCGTGGGCCGCCTTCAGTCCGTAGTCTCGCAGCGGCGCTCGCAGGCCCCGGCAGTGCCTCGTGCCGGGGCCTGTCATCGTGCATCTGGCGTGAACGAGGGAGCCATCTCATCAGGCCGGGAGGGCACGTCTCATGGATCGGTGCCGCCTCACAGACGTCATCATCGCCGGGTGTCTGCTGACGATCTGCCTGCCGGGGGTGTGCGCCCGCCTACCCGGTGCCTACTACAACGAGTATGCACTCGGCTACGAGACACCCCACACGGACTTCGCTCACCCGCTGGCAGGAGGCAAGCTACGCGCGTTCTTCATCGCCCCGACCCACGCCGCCCGTGAGGTCACGGAGCTGGCCCAGCGGCTGGAGCTGCAGGTCGGCGGCGAGACTGCCATCTCCTCCCGCAGCCTCGGCGATGAGAGCCACTATGTCGCTCAGATCGAGGGCACGTCCAACGAGGAGAAGCGCATCGCTCTCCTCAGCAAGCTGCAGGCGCCGTACGACGTCTATGTGCTGGCCAACTTCCCCCTCGCGCAGCTCCCGTTGCCGGTGCAGTTTGAGGTCCTCAGGAGGGTGAAGGAGGGCGCCGGCCTGGTGCTGGCATACCGCCGCGAGGCGGATGCGCGCCTGTTCCGCCACCCGCTGCCCGAGGCCGGGGTAATCGTGAACGAGGTGCCATTGGCCGGCCTCACGTTCTACCGCACCCGCTACCCGGCGGCGACGGGCAAGTCGCCTGTGGCCACCGCCGCGGAGAAGCTGGTCACCGGCTTCCGCCTCGGCAAGGGGCGCGTCGTCCTGCTGGACTACGGGATCCAGTCACCCGCCGGTTTTGCCGGCGGCTTCTGCCTCACCCCCCATGAGCTGTACAGCTACCGCACTCTCACCGAGTATGACTACCACCAGTCACTGGTGGCGAAGGCCGTTCTGTGGGCAGCCGGTCGCGAGCCGCGAGTTCACGTCGACGGCTTGCCACTGGAGGGCGTGCGGCTGACCAGCGAGACCGCACCGAGCCGCGTGCCGATCACGCTGCGGTCCGCGGCCGCTGTGTCCGGCCGACTGGAGCTCGCGGTCCGCAACGAGTGGGGCGAGCGCGAGCACACGGCGCAGCGCGAGCAGACGCTGGCCGCCGGCAACCAGCCGGTGGAGCTCGTGCTCCCCCAGTTGCCCGGCGGGACGCACTTCCTCGACCTGCGATTCGTCAGCCCCCGGGGTGTCGAGGGCTGGGCCGGCGCGGCGCTCATCGTGACCGCAGCGACCGCGCTGGCCGAGCTCAAGCTCGACAAGCTCAGCTTCGAGCTCGGCGAGCTGTGCACGGGGAAGGTGCGCCTCTCACAGCCGTGCGCGGGCGCCGACCAGCGGTTGCGCCTCACACTCCTCGACAACTATGAGCGCGCCTTCGTCGCCGGCGAGTGGCCGCTCGCGGCAGGCGCGACGGAGAGCTCATTCAGCCTGCCGTTGACTGCTACGGTGAGTCTGGCCGGTCGAGCCCGCGCCGTGCTGCTCCGCGGGCCCACCCCGCTCGACCAGGTCGAGAGCGAGTTCTTCGTCTGCCAGCGCCACGATGACGACTTCCCGGCCCTCGTGTGGGGCAACTTGCCCGGCATCTTCGGGCACTTCACGGGTCAGCGACTGCATGCGGCGGGGTTCAGCTCCATCCTCCATTACTATGGCGAGGGTACTGGCGAGGGGCGCCGCCCTTCGGACATCGCTCGCGAGGACTTCCATGCCGTCCCCTATGTCACTCGCATCAGTTGGGACAATGGACGGCTCGGGAACCTCGCCGCAGACACGCGAGCGACGGCCTTTCTCCAGGACCGCGCACGCGACTCGATGCCGTTCGACCCGCTGGTCTACTCACTGGGCGACGAGAACTTCATCCCGACGGAGGGCGGGTTCCATGCGAACGAGCGCCCCGCCTTCGCTGCCTTCCTGCAGACCCGCTACGGCGACCTCGCCGCCCTGAATGCGGCGTGGGGCACGAAGTACGAGACCTTCGCCCGGGCCGAGCCGATCACGGCGCAGCAAGCCGCCCAGTCGCGCGAGTTCGTGCGCTTCCATGACACGGAGGCGTTTCGCGAGAAGCTCTACGCCGACTGGCACCACTACTGTCGCCAGGTGATCCGGGGCGTTGACCCGCGCGCCCGGGTGGGTGCGGAGGGCTCGGTGCCGGGCGAGATGGAGGAGACGGTGCGCGACCTGGAGTTCTGGGGACCGTATCGCCGAGTCGACCAGAACACCCTGCTGCGCTCGCTGGCGCCGCGCTCGCTGGTGCGGGGGAACTGGTTCGGGGGCTACAACGGCGGGCGCCAGGACCTGCCCGGTCTCCCCCGCTTCCTGTGGGAGTCGCTGCTGGACGGCAGCAACCTGCTGGAGGTGTACTGCTCGTACACGTGTGAGAACTTCTACAACACCGACCTCACCTGGGCCTACTGGATGAACTCGTTCCTGCCGGATCTCAAGGAGATCACCGAGGGGCTCGGGCAGCTCCTGGCGCGTAGCGAGCACGCCTGTGACCCGGTCGCCGTGTACCACTCGCAGGCCTCGGAGCACTTCGAGCGGCTGTCGCATCCCTTCGGGGCCTACGATGCGGCCCAGACCGGGGCCCTGCGGATGCTTGAGGACCTGAGCTACGTACCGTCGTGCGTAACCTCGCGCCAGGTTGAGGCCGGGGCGCTGGAGCGGACCGCGCCGCGTGTGCTGGTGCTACCGCACACCGTCTGCCTGTCCGACAGGGAGGCCACTGCGATCGAGGGCTTCGTCCGCGGCGGGGGCACGCTGCTTGCCGATGTCCGCCCGGGCATTGCCGATGGGCGGTGCCGGCTCCGCGAGCGCGGCGCGCTCGACGCCCTGCTGGGCATCGAGCGCACTGCTGCGGAGGGCAAGGCCATGGTGCAGCCGGTGGCGTTTGCCGACTCCGGCGCGGGGCTCACCGTGCCCGCCCAGACGGTGGCGGGGCTGACCCTTGACGGGGGTATCACGGCCTCGGCACCGGTGCTCGGGAAGGCCTCGGAGGGCACAGCGCTGATCGTGAACCGGGTGGGGCGGGGAGTGGCGGTGCTGCTGAACTTCTCGCTGGGCCAGTACAGCTCGCGGCCGGAGCCTGACGGCCGGCGGCCGCTGCACGCGCTGGCGCGGGCGCTGCTGAGCGGCGTCGGGCCACGACCGACCTGGCAGGTACTCGACCCGGCGGCTCAGCCGCTTCCCGGCGGCCGGGTCGCGGTGTTCGCCCGGGGGCCGGCCACGGTGGTCTGTGCACTGCCGCCGCGGGGCGACGACCCGCAGCAAGCGATCCCGCTGAGTGTCGTC
>CAZIWQ010000151.1:0-9906 GCA_964542355.1 uncultured Armatimonadia bacterium | reverse complement strand
GCATTCGCTCCTCAGGATGACGTCGGCCCCGAGGCCCAGTTCGTGCGGTCGCCGATGGGCTGGCCAGAAAACAGCGGCGCCGGGACGCTCGACCTACGCGGCGACCGCAGACGACGCGGTTCCCGCTCTGCGGGATCCGGCCCCTCCGAAGACGCCCGCACGGCTTAGGCCAGCGCCTATGGCCCTACTGCCCCCCCAGGTGCAGGTCTGCCAGCCAGAACGTCTCCCCCAGCCGCTCGCTGCCCTCCACGAGCAGCTCCAGCGCTGCCGTCTCCGGCTTCACAACACCGGTGCCCCCGAAGCTCTGCCACAGCCCCGGCTTGATCGGCACGTACTTCGTGACCACATCGCCCAGGAACTTGCCGTCCCGGGACCACTGCCGGATGCGCAAGTCACAGTCGTACGGGCCCTCCCGGCGCGGCTTGTCACGGAACATCTGCACACTCAGAGACAGTGACTTGCCGCGGTAGTCCTTCAGGAGCGGAGTGAGGGTCTGGACCAGACTCCAGTGTTTGCTCGCTTCCGTCGGGCCAATGGTCAGTCTGGTCGCCGGAGCCCCGTGGTACAGCACCGTGGGGTCAGCCCGGAACGTGACCTTCCCGCACCCCTGCTCACCGCCGACGCGCCAGCCGTCCGGGCTGCCATCCTTGTCAGCATCCTCCAGCAGCGTGGGGTTGCTCAGCAGGTTGGGTGCCGCGACCACGGCGGGTGCCTGCCCCTGCGCCGCGGGGACCCACCGCGCGCGGGTCGGGGGCTCCCGCCGCTCCCACAGGAGCGCGGGCGCCACCGGCGCCCCGCCAGCGGGCACAGCTTGCGGAGCATGCGCTGCGGCCGGCCCCGGCAAGAGCTCGATGCTCGTCGTTGCGGCCGCCCCCGTCGCGACATCGCGCACCCGCAAAGTCCACTTGCCCGGCGGATAGTCGAGCGCGAAGTCCACGGTTGCGCTGAACGCCCCGTCGTGCGACAGTAGGTTCGCAGTATGCTCGGGACGCAGCTTGCCGCTCGGGTCGCAGACCTCGAACCGCCCCACATGCAGCCCCGGCGTGCCACCTTCCGTCTGCAGCCGTGCGGCGATCTGCGCCGCTTCGCCCGCGGCAATCTGCGTCGGCGCCTGCAAAGCGAGGCCGCTCACGCGGTAGGGCAGCAGGGCGTACAGGCGGGCCTTGCCGGCGGCCAACCTCGTCCTGACCTGCGTGGTGTTCCCCAATGCCTTCCTGTCGAGAACATCATACACGGTCGCGGGCTGGGCGAACGTGACGGTCGTCTCCCAGCTCTGCTCCGGGCTGGTCTTCGGGATGGCCGGCAGCAGGCCGACGTAGGAAGTCGTCCCCTGGCGGAACCCGAAGACCTGGCACTCAAGGCGCGGGGCCGAACCGCCCGGTGCAACCTCACTGACAGTCGCTACGGGTCGGATGCCGGCCCGCCGCACCAGGCCCTGCAGCAGGTCCTTCAGTGGCTGCTCCTTCTGCTTCCCACCGGTCCGCAGATTCACGTACTGTGACAGCAGGAAGTTCAGGTAGACGGCCGTGCCCTTCCCCACCTTGTTGACGATCACCGCGGGGGCCGGCGCGCCGGCGACCAGCGCCTTGCCGCCATTGAGTGACAGGCCCGCTTCCTGAGCGACGGCGGGGATCGTCGCCCCGGCGACGCCCAGTCCCTCGTCATCGGCGCCGACCTTCAGCTCGCCCTCGGCCGGGCGCGCTGCATTGTCCGCACGACGGATGCCGAACAGGTCGTCGAGCCGCCCACCCCCCTGTGGCTTGCAGTGGTCGTCCATCACTCCCGTGCGCGCATCCGCGATCAGCAGGCCGCCCTGCTCGACGAACTGGCGGATCTGCGTGACCTCCGCCGATGACAGGGCCAGCGAGCTCGGCAGGATCAGCACCCGGTAGGGATGCCGTGTCAGCTCACCGGTCTCGACCTGCCGGTACGCGACGAACGAGTACTGCAGCCCGAGGTCGGTCAGCAGCGTCATCCACCCCTCGCGGTTCTCACTGAACTGGCTGTCGGCGCGGTTGAAGAACGCGGCGTGAATGCTCGGCTGCGAGTAGTGCAGCCCGATTCCGTAGTCTTCCGCCCGCGCGTTCATCAAGAGCTTCCCAAGGCCCTCGCGGAGCGGGCGTGTCGCCGCCTTGTAGTCGCGCCCGCACTCGCTGAGTGAGAAGTCGGGGTTCCAGCACAGCGGGTACCACCAGAACGACATCCCGGTGGCGCCGTTGAACACGTTCGACCACTGGGTGGCTTCGACTCCCGGCCCGTGGCTGCCGTAGCCACCCCAGGGCGAGATGCCCATACCGGGCTTGAAGCTCGGGTGCATCCGGTACTGCCCGCCGTGGCCGTACTGGTGCACCGCGTCGTAGACCTGGGTGCGGAGCCAGACGTCGTCACCACCGTACGCCTGGGGGGCCTGGGTGCCGGAGAGGCTGATGCCGGCCCGGGGATCGATCCGGTGCACCTCGTCCCTCACGAACCGCACGTAGTCATGCAGCGTGAACTCCATGAAGCTGCGGTGGTCGGCCCACGGCGCCGGATTGGCCCGGTCCTCGTCATAGGTCATGGGCATGACGTCATCGAACGACGCGAACTGCGTATCCCACTCCTGGTTGAGCGCCGCGAGCGTGCCGTACACCCCGCGCGCCCACTGGCGGAAGGCTCGCAGGCAGTGCTCGCAGAAGCAGAAGTCGTACGCATCTCCGTAGGCCGTGATGGATAGCTCATCGGTCAGGCAGTAGTCATAGGTGCCATAGCGGCTGAAGTGCCCCACGACGTTGCGCACGCGCTGGCGTGTCGCCGCGCGGAAGTCCGGGTTATTCACGCACGGGTCGCGCACCAGGTAGCGCTTGTCATGGGTCTTCTGGTAGCTCGTCTTCATGTCCTGATAGAGCTGGGCGCGCGCCGGGCTGTGGTGGAAGTGGAAGAACGGCACCAGCTCGATGCCCCGCATCGTGAAGCCGGCATCCACCATGGTGCCGACCCCGCGTCCGCTCAGCCCGGTCTGGCAGTCAGTCACCCCATCCTCCCGCACCTGCCGGAGGAACTGGGGGGAGTAGTGAAACGCGCCGGGGTAGATGTTCATCGTGTACCTGAAGTCATCCCACGCCTGCGGCTGGGTGACCAGCAGGCGCTTGTCACGGCGGTCCTGGCGGTGGCCGTCCACGAACACCTCCACGCGCACGCGCCCGGCCTGCGTGCGGAGCCGCTCCAGCTTCACCGGGATCACCACGGTGCCGGTGCCGGACACCGCGGCGGCAGCCTCCGTGCGCGCCACCGCCCGCCCCCACCCGTCCACCAGGGTGGCCACCACCGTCGCCGGTCCGGTCCCCCGCAGCCCCACACTGACGCGGGCCGTTGACGCGCGGGAGGCGGAGAGCGGATGGTCCGGCGCCACCGTCGCGATCGTCACCGCCCGCGCAACCTCAAAGCTCGTAGTCCCCCAGTTCACCACGAACTCACCATTGCGCAGGATCAGCTCGGCGAAGTGCAGCCCCCCGGAGAGCCCGGCCGGCAGGGACAGCGACACCGTCTGCTGCCCCGCGCCAACGCGCACGGTCTGCGTCGTGCCCGCCTCGACCTGCGAGAATGCGTCGCGGACCGTGAGGTCGATCCGGATGTCCGCGGGTTCTCGGCTGTTGCGCAGTGTTAGCTCGATGGTCGCTTTCCCCGCGTCCGCCGCGGTCAGGCGCGGGGCGGAGGGCGCCAGGCGCGCGAGCGCCAGCTCGGGCTCCTTCCCGCAGCTCCACAGCATCGACTTGATCAGGAGTGCGTAGGCGTACTCCCAGTAGTGGAAGCTGCAGAAGGCATCGTCGAACTCCTTGAAGGCATAGACGCGCGGGTTGCGGTAGGCGCTGAGGTTAGGGGTCAGCACGCAGCCGGGCGGGTAGTTGTCGGGCGGGTTGTAGCTCAGGCACACTACCCGCCCCTGCTCATGGCTGCCCACGGCGACGAGGGGGCGGTAGCCGAAGTACTCCGACCCGACACTCGCCAGGACCTGAGCCTGCGGCTGCGGCGGGAACGGCTGGAAGCTGGTGCGGGGCATCGCCTCGAAGGGCGTCCCAACCGTGATCGGGTGTGCCTGGTCCTGGCGCCACTGGCCGTTCGGGCGCACGTGGGTATCCGGCTTGCCAAGCGGGAGTGTCTTCCACAGGTCGTCCGGCAGATCGGTGGGCGTGATCCACACCAGCCCGGCCCCCTGGCGGACCCGCGCCAGGATTGCCTGGCGCACATCCTCCTCCAGCCACTTCTGCCACTGCGCCGCGGCGAGGACGATCACGTCATAGGGTTTGCTCTTCAGGAGGCTGCGCAGGTTCTCGTTGGTGTCGCGGCTCCCGAAGTCGGGGCACAGGTCGCCCGAGGTGCTCCACGACTGGGAGGTGGTCACGCGGTCGAACTCCAGGCTCATGCGCTGCGCGAGCTCGATGATGTCGCGCTGGGCCACCTGGGGCATGATGAACAGCGCACGGGTCTTGCCCAGGTAGTAGGGCTTGGCCCAGCGGATGTGCGGGGTCTCGATGGCCTCGGACAGCGTGATGTCCTTGCGGTACTCGCCCGGCTCGGACACGGTGCCGAAGCGCTCGTCTGCGCTGCCCAGCCGCGGCTCCCGGGCGGCAAGCGTGTACTTACCGCTCTCCGCGCCCACTACCAGCGGCTTCTCGAAGTCACCGCTGGGCTTGCCCTGCTCCTCGAGCGACGCCCGGATGACGTACGTGCCCGGGTTGTCGGGCGTGAAGCGTGCCGTCAGCTCGCCACACTGGTCGGGCTCCAGTGCGAGTGGCCCCTGCGCGAGGTCAACCCATGGTCCCTCCGGCAGCAGGCGCCGGGCCACACGCACGGTGAGGCTGCGCCGCTGGGGCGCGGCCACGCGAACGACGAGCGCCGCCGGCTGACCGACCGCCGGGCTCTCCGGGGCCTCAATCGAGCCCACGACCCCGCCCTCGACACCCTCGACCGAGGGCAGCCCGCGGAACGGAATGAAGGTGCACCGTGTCGTGAACGCTTCCCCGTTGTTGATCTTCTGGGAGCGCAGCATCCACTCCACGGTCTTGAGGTCGATGCTGTAGTAGTTGTACAGGCACATCAGATTGCGGTAGTCCATGCAGGCGGCGATCCCGCTCCCCTTCTCCCCCACTACGGCGGTCCACCCCCGCGTCGCGTCATAGACCCAGTCCTCAGAGGCACCGGTGCGCGCTAACCGTCGCTGCAGGACCCCGCGGCTGCTCGGCAGATAGTAGGTGTTCTCCTGGCCGGCCACCGACAGGTTGTTGTGGACCCAGAACCCGTAGGTGAGGGGCGCCATCGACTCCTTGAGGTTGGAGTACTCATAGTCGACGTCCACGCGGCAGGCATCGCGGTGGATCGTGAGGGTCTTGGTGATCGTGAGCCATGACAGGCTGCCGGTGGTGCCGCGTCGCCAGAGCTTGACCGCGCCGTGCTCCGCGCTGTTGTCGAGGATCTGATAGGCATAGCCCGCATTGAACCAGTCACCGCGTTGGCCCTGCTGCCACACGCAGTCCTGGAGGATGCCGCCGGCCTCCATCGCGGTGGAGACCAGCAGCTCCTCGCCGGTGGCCTTGTACACGAGGCTGCGGCCCACGCCACCCAGCGACGGCTTGACGACGAGCCGGAAGAACCGGTTCTCCAGCACCAGCTCGACTTCACCGTCGTTGTCGACATCCCGCTCGCGTATGAGCCGCGGGTCCGTGCCCTGCGCGGCGGCGGGGGCCGGAGCCAGCGACGCCTCCATCAGTCCGAGGGCGGCGAGGGAGGCAGCGAAGCAGATCAGTGAGACCGGGTGGCGGTTCATCGGGCATCCCTCTCCGGCTGCCAGTTGTCGGGTGCGGTGGCCCAAAACAGTGCGACGACTTCATCCGCGCTCAGGGCGCGGTCGAACACATGCGCCTCATCGACGATGACATACCCCGGCTGACTGAGGCTACAGCCGAGGCTGAAGCGTGGTCCGAACGCCGAGACCGGATTGGGGGAGCGCCCGCTCGGCTCAGCGTCAACGTAGGTAGCGCGTCCGAACGGACCCCACGTGCACACCAAGTGCAGCGGCTCGCCGTCCAGCCAATCGCCCACTCCCAGGCCGCAGTAGTTGACCTTGCCGCCGACCAGCACCTGGAAGTAGCCGTTGTAGTTCGATTGCTTGAACACGACGGATACGTTCTTGTCGTCCTGCCGGGTCTCGAAGAACCAGGTGTAGTTCGAGTCGCCTCCCACCCAGCCGCGAGGGACCAACCACAGCGAGAGGGTCCCCTCGGCCGAGGGGAGATTGCCGGCCGTCTCGTAGGCACAGGTTGCGTCCTTCCCGACGTACATGCCCTGCCCGTGCGGGGTGGTCTCGAAGGTCACGTTCTTGAGCGCGACGGGGGCCTTGTTGCCTCTGGCGACTGCGGCCTCGGCAGTACCGTCGAACGGGGCATAGAACAGCAGGTGCGCCTGGAGATCGGGGGGCAACACCGTCGCGGCCGGACAGGTGCCCGCGACCAGGAGAGCCGCAAGCAGCGCGAGTGCGGCGACAAGGCCGGGGAACCGGGCGTGACACGGCGCGTGCCGCATCGGGAGCCGTATCCGACGCATCTGCAGTGAGGGTTGGCGCGAAGGGGCCGAGCACGGTCTGCTGGCGGCGCGGCTAGGGGGGGTGCGCTGGATCAGGGTGACCACTCCCATGGGAGGCTGTCGCTTGACCGAAGCGGCTCCGTCAGGCACTACCCGAGCGCCGCCTGTGGCGCACGGCGCCGGTGCCTGGCGGGGAGGGCGGAGGGCTAACGATGGGGCGCGCCTGCCTGATGGCGGTGACGAGTTCGTCGAGGGCGTGCACCAGCCGGCGGAACGACCGGCTCCGTTCGAGGGCCGTCGGTATGCTGAGGAGCGAGGTGAGGGGAAGCTGGATGCCAGATGCCCTCGGCTCTCGGCTGGCGTAGCGGAGGAACCGCTCCAGGTACTCTTCCTCACCGCCCCGGGGGGTGAGGTTCGTCACTCCGTGCGCGATCTTGGCCCTCCCGACCCCGACATCGAAGACCTGCCTGTCGTGCAGGATCCTCCGGAACAGGTGGGGGGCGGCCTCGGCGTCCCCTTCTCCCTCGACAATCGGGACGATCACCGCTCTCCCCCCACTGCCTCGCTTCTCTCCCGCGAGAGCCCCTCGATGCGTGCGAGTTCCCCCGGGAGGAACAGGCGGTCACGGACCGCCTCTCTCTGGTGCTGTGCAACGGGGCCGACTCTGGTGCCTTCCGGCGTCATCTCAACGACCCGCAAGGCGTCCACGTCGAACAGCGACATCAGGTCGGGGCTGTGTGTCGTGACGATCACCTGGCTCCGTCGTTGGCTGGCCTCCTCGATCACATCACGAAGGGTGGCAAGCATCCCGGGGTGGATCGTGAGCTCGGGCTCCTCGATCGCAATCAGGGGCGGCGATGTGTATTGGTACAGGGCAGTGAGCACTCCGAGCATTCGGAGCGTGCCATCGGACTCCTGGGAGGCGTCCAGCCAGTGTCGCTTGCCCGACTCCTCCTCGTGCTGGAACTTGACCACCAGATACCCTCCGACGGGAGACACCTTCACGTCGCGCAACTGGGGCACGAGCTTGGCCATCGCCGCCTTGATGTGCTCCATGGCCCCCCCGTCGCGCTTCTCGATGGCGCGGAGGACCGACGCGAGATTCCTGCCCTGTGGGTCAAGCGGGTACTCATGCTCAGCATTCTGCGGCTCGCGCAGAGCATTCGGGAAGATGCTGCAGAAGCACATCTCCCTCACATGCCGGACGAACATGATGGCGGGTGAGACCGGCCAGACCGGAGCTTGGAGGCCACGATCAGGTACCCTGTCGCCGACAGCTCGCCCGCCGGACGTTCGGGTGACCGTGCCGTCCCGGATCTCGAAGTCGCAGGGCATCTCGCCAGGGACTTCGCAATGCAGCGCTTCTGATTTGACGTTGTACTGTCCACCGGGCTGACTTCGGATCGCCAGGGAGTAGTGCGCGCGCAGTCGCGAAGGTTCGCTCGTGATCTCCATCTCGATGAGCACGTTCCGCGGCTTGCTCGGGGACCATCGCCGCAGCTCGGCGACTCCATGTCGGCGTGTGACGGCCGCGTCAAGGCCATAGCCAAGTGCATCCGACACGAAGTGAATGGCATCAATGAGGTTGCTCTTGCCCGACCCATTCTGCCCCACCAGGACCGTCAGGGGCCCCAGATCGACGGCGACCTCCCCGATACTACGGTAGTTGACGACGTGTAGCCGAGTTAGCATGAGCCGTGCTCTTCCCTCCCTGGCGGCGCAACTCGCATGCACCGAGGGACCGGCCGCTCCCCGGGGCGCACATGCTGTGGCGGCCCGACGTCGTGCATTATCGCCCGACCACGATGGCCCGTCAAGGAAGGCCGGGAGCAGCACCCCTGGGCGTGGGACCGTGAGCACAGGCATCACACAGCGCCGCTCCGGCAGCCGCTCGTCACCGTACCTCCAGCGCCTTCAGCGTCACCATCGGCTGCACGATGTCCGCCAGCCCCACGCCCCCGAAGCACAGGTAGATCCACTCGTCCAGGTTGAGGTGCTCGCGCCCCAGCAGCCGATAGACGGAGGTCGGCGACTCCCGTGCAGCCATCGCCGAGACGGCCCGCGCCATCTGCACCACCACGCGCGGGTCGGGGCCAATCCGCGCCTGACAGTACGCGAGCCCGTGCAGGTTGAGGGCGCTGCGGCCACCGGCCGACAACCACCACGCCCCTTCGTTCGTCGCCAGCTTCTCGATGAAGGCCTGGGCGATGAAGGCCGCATACCGCTTGCGCAGCTCCGCGTCACGGGTCCGTGCGTGGGCCATTACGTAGCTCTCGATGTACGCGCCCGAGAGCGACTTCGCCCGCGCCATGAGCCACTCCGCATCGCGGACCGCCGCCTGCTCGTCCGCCGGGTCGCCCGTGAGGGCGGCATAGGCGTACGCAGCGCCCAGCGTGCAGCCGATCGTGTAGGTGTTGATCTCGGGTGCGAAGATCTTCGTGGGCGTGTCCAGTGGCGTGATTGGCCTCTTCCCGTAGTCCTGCAGGCACCAGCCGACGCCGATGCCCCCGTCCGCGACCCGGAAGCTGTCGCGGTAGCCCATGTAGGCCTTCAGGCTGGCCATGAGCCCCGCCCGCTCCGCGGCGGGGGCGTAGGGCACCAGCCGTGCCATCCCGAGGGCGACCTCACCACCATCGGCGACATAGCATTCCTCACCCCGCGTGGTGATCCCATAGCCCATCCGGTACCCGCCGTCCGGCCGCTGCTCGGCGATCATCGCCCGCCCCCACCGGAGCGCAGTCTGCAGGTACGCGGGCACGCCGAAGATGTCGTAGCCCGCGAGGAGTGTTCGCACCCCGCGATGGTCCACAAACGATACGCCGCTGAACTTGCCACTGTCGGCACCCGTGGTGACGAGGAAGTCGCACAGGTCACACAGGGCCTGGCGGGCATTCACGTGCCACGTGAGGCAGTCGAGGGCCCCGGCGGCATCGCGTAGCTCAAGCGTGGCCCGGTAGCTCGAGCAGTTGGTGCTCGGCAGGGGCATCCGCGCCCAGGTCTCCTCCAGCGTCTGTCCGAGCGTTACCTTAAGCTCGCGGTCGACTGCGACCGCCTCCGCCTCCGGGGCTTCAAGCACTCCCCGCACGCGGACCGTGGCGGGGGCGCCGCCTCTCCCCCGCACCGCCCAGCGGAACTGAGCTGCGGCCTGCCCCTCGCTCACACTGAAGTGGGGGCCGGCCGAGGTGAGGATGGCGCCCGCGGCGGCGTAGCGCACAACGCGTCGGATGAGCGCATCAAGTGCCAAAGTCAGATCGCCGCCGGCGTCTATTTCGACAACGCCGAGGGCCACCTGCACGCTGCCGGCAGCGGGGCCGGCGGCATGCACTGCCATCGCGGCGATCGGGCCGAGCG
>CAZIWQ010000150.1:0-9909 GCA_964542355.1 uncultured Armatimonadia bacterium | reverse complement strand
GCTCCTCCAGGCGGTAGCCGACATAGAGGTACCCGTCCTTCAGCGCGACGAGTGCCTCGTTGCGCAGTGCCGCCGGACGTGTCACCTCGCCCAGGACACGGAAGGGGGCAAGGCGTGGCGCCTTCTCCCACAGCGGGTCATCGAGCTTGCCATCGAGGGTCACGGCGGCGGTGTCAGGGGCGATGACCACCTCCTGCTGCTCGCCGATCTCCGCGAGCGTGACGTCCTTGCAGGTCACCGTGGTGTTGGGCCCGTAGGCGCGCAAGTCCAGGCGGAACTTGACGGTTGACGGCGAGGCGGTGAGGATCGTCTTCACGGTGGCGAAGTCACTCTTGTGTCTCCGCTCGGTGTTGCGGGCATGCGGCTCGTCCCAAACGCCTTTGGCATCGCCGCTGAAGATGATGCCCTGCGCGCCCCCCTCGCCCTCGACCTTAACGCGGTAGGTGAAGACGTAGAGGCCGCCGGGCTTGACCGGCACATCCTGGAAGACACGCAGCATGTAGCTGTCGCCACCCTGAGCGCCACGGGTGAGGGTGAAGCCCTCGGCGGTAACGACGGCCTTGCCGTCGTCGGGTCGCTGGGACTGCGGGAACCACTGCGCGAGATGTAGGTCGATCGGCTTAGGCTCCTGGGCTATGGCGACGGCGCACGCGAGGCACAGGGCGAGGCAAGCAGTAGCTCTCCGGATCATGGAAGTCCTCCATGGATGGGTGGCGGCGGATGGCGCAGGGGGAACAATCTCTCTCCTTCGCCGGCGCGCCGGCCGATCCCTTGGCACCGGCGGCGAACGGCGAACGGCGAACGGCGAACGGCTGTGAGATCCACGGAGGACACGGAAACGGCCACGACAACGGCAAGGGGGAAGGGGAAGGACGGCAAACGGCACAGCGAGCAGTCATCGCCTCAGTCGTTTCCCCTCTGCCGTCCGCCGTTTCCGTTTCCGTGTCTTCCGTGGACAGACCTGCCGTGCGCCGTCTTCGGTTGTTAGCAGGGATTGGGGGCGCGGAGCAGGAACCCACTTGCCAGTCGATCGACCAGGAGGACCTCGCATGGCCATGCTCTGCCTGCTCGTGTGTGGTGTATGCTGCGCCCTGGAGCTCCCCGCCCCGCGCGTAACGCTCGACTTCGAGCGCGAGCTGCCCGAGGGGCTCAAGCTGGTAGGGGAGGCGACGGTGGGGGAGGGACATACGGGGAAGGGGCTGCACCTCGTGCGTCCGACGGCCGTGGAGGACCTGACCCGCCTCGTGTACGAGGAGCGCGGGCAGCATTGCGGCTTCCCGTGCCTGCTGCGGCTGCATACGGGCGAACTCCTGGCCTGCTTCCGGCGGGGTCCGGGGCACGTGGGGCGCGGTGTGATCATGCAGATGCGCTCGACCGACGAGGGTGCCAGTTGGTCGCCGCCCCGCGTCATCTTCGAGGACCCCAAGTGGGACAGTCGCTCGCACTCGACCGGCCTCGAGCTACGCAGCGGGACGCTCCTGTTGGGGTTCTACCGGCACAGCTCGGAGGCGGGGTTCACCGGGGCGAGAGTGCTGCGCTCCACTGACGCCGGGGCCACGTGGCAGGCGATTGACCTCCCCAACCCGGCCTACACGCCGAACTACGTCTACAACATCGGCCGCCCGCTCCAGCTTGCCGACGGAACGGTGTTGATGCCCTACCACGGCGAGGTCCGTGAGACGAAACGGAAGGCCACCGGTGTGCTACGCTCGACGGACGACGGCCTTACCTGGGGCGACTTCTCGCTCATCGCCCACGGGGGACGCGACTACTGGGAGGCGGGGATCGCGGCCCTGCCTACGGGTGAGCTGCTCGCGATGAACCGCAACGAGCCGGGCCCGTTCATGTGGCAGTGCCGCTCAGGCGATGGGGGCCGCACGTGGACCACACCCGAGAGCTCAGGGCTCCAGGGCGATGTCGGCGAGCTGCTTGTGCTCCAGAGCGGGAGCATCGTGTGTGCCTATCGCTCACAGGAGCCGGGCACGGCCGACACCCGGGCGTCCCTCAGCCGTGATGGCGGGCGCACGTGGCAGGGCGAGATCGTGGTCGACCCTAACGGGGGCGATCGCGGGTACACGAGCTCCGTGCAGCTTCCGGACGGCCGCATCCTGATGCTCAACTACAGCACAAAGAATGGCATCGTGGGTGTCCGGAGTCGCACGCTGCGGGAGGAGGACTTCAACGGCTC
This sequence comes from uncultured Armatimonadia bacterium, assembly GCA_964542355.1. Taxonomy (GTDB): domain Bacteria; phylum Armatimonadota; class Zipacnadia; order Zipacnadales; family JABUFB01; genus CAZIWQ01. Next base: position 7,721 of record CAZIWQ010000150.1, on the reverse strand, counting down.
AGCCCCGCGCCCGCAGTTCTCGGGGCTGGAGATCCCGTATGCGCGCGACTGGCCGCTCGAGCAGGCGTTGACCCTCGCCGCATGGGTGAGGCCCGGTTCCGAGGCCGAGGCCCGGCGCATCTTCGTCCGCGAGGGCGTGTTCTCGCTCTACCTCAACCGCCAGGCGCTCGATGGGTGGGTCTGGTGCGGAGGGGCACAGGATGCAGTGAGCAAGGCCATCGTGCCGCGCGATGCGTGGACGCACGTGGCCATGACCTACGCTGCCACGGACCCCGCCCACCACGTCCGCCTCTACATCAATGGGGAAGAGGTCGAGTATGCACAGGTGGAGCGCACCTCCGGCGATCACCTCGTCTTGCGCAAGGAGCTGCCGATCTACGTGGGGAGCCCCGAGCCGCAGTACGGCTTCGCGGGCGATGTCGATGACGTGCGGGTCTACGATGCGGCCCTGACGCCGGAGCAGATGAGCGAGCTTGCCGCCAGCAGCAAGTGATTGACTCAGGAGGTCTCACCGATGAGAAGAGCTGCCCTGTTCCTGATCGCCGCCCTGGTGTGCGCCGTCGGCACTGCCGCGGGGGCACAGTCGAGGACCGTCAAGCGTGCATACGTCAAACCCGTTGTCTGCAAGTGCAAGAACATCACCGCTCCCGGCAAGCACGGCAACACCCACATCGTCTACAGCGACGGGAAGGACGTGGCGGTGACCACCGGGGACAACTGCCTGGCGGCGAAGTCAGCCGAGGACGAGAAGACCGTCGGGTGGCTGCAGGGATTCCACAACACGTTGCGAGGCGAGTCCGGCCGGTTCTTCTTCACCGACAAGCTGCGTGTGTACCGCAACGGCAAGGTTGTGCGAACGGTGCAGTTCGCCGACGGCGTGATCTACCGGTGGGACTTCCGGTCGGCGGGCACGCAGGCGGCGGTCAGTGTCGGGCCGGGCAAGCGAGGTGTCCGCTATTATGTCCTCGTCGACATCGCGACCGGCAAGGCACTCAGCCGGATCAACCGGGCGGACTACTCCAACGACAACCTTGTCGTGGACAAGGCCCGCCTGCCGGAATGGGCACGGGGCATCGTTGGGGAGGGCCCGGACGAGCAGTAGCCCCCAGCCCCGTCAAGGCCCGCTCCCCCCTCGCGGCGCCCCCGGCGGCACCTCCCGGAAGGACTCGGCTCCCCGGCGGCGAACACAAGAGTATTCGCGAGTCCGTCGGCACCGGCTTGTGTCCCGCGCGGCGGCGGACGTACCCCACAGAACCACTGAGAGAGGTGTTCCCATGAGGTCGTGGCTGCTGACCATCGTACTGCTGGCGTTCCTGACTACCGTCGCGCAGGCTGAGCTCCCCAAGAGCCTGGAGCAGTTCCAGCAGCAGATCACCACGCAGGCGAAAGACCCCAAGGGCGCGGTCAGGCTCTGGTTCGATGCCGTCTATGTGTTCCTCACCGTGGACAAGGAGTTGGGCCAGAAGCTGATCCTGGAGATGGACCGCTACAAGGAATGGGACAGCCGCTCGTTCCGGACTTTCCGCCAGCAGATCGCCGAGAAGCCGTACATCATGTTCAGCTACGCCAAGGCGGCGACGCCGGAGAACAAGTACGAGTTCGACCCGAAGGCTTACGAGCTCACCTTCGGTGACAACATCAACACCAAGCCCTTCGCCGACAAGGAGGAGGGCGAGTACGTCAAGCTGTTCATCAAGTCCAACGGCGCCGACCTGCCGCGGCCGATCACGCTCATGCGCAACAAGCGCGGCGAGTACAAGTTCTACGAGTTCAGTTCGCTGTATGTGGGTGTGCGCCCGCCCAAAATGCCGGTCATCTTCGGTGCCAGCATCCCGGAGAGCAAGGACCCGAAGTGGGTCGCGCGCCAGTGGCTCCAGGGCATCCTGCTGTACCTGGCCGGTGAGAAGGAGACCGGTCTCAAGCAGATGAACGCCCTGATGGTAGACCCCACCGATGAGAAGTTCGACGCGTTCCATGGTGCCATGGCGCCCAACAAGAGCTACATCTGGCGGTCGTACGTGAAGGGCACGAGCCCGGACACCCAGTATGTCGTCGCGGACCCCTACACCATCGAGATCGAGAGCCACTTCCAGCCCGGCGAGGATCCGAAAGAGGACAGCCGGCTCATCCGGATGTTCATCCACAGCTCCGGTGCCGACACCGACCGACCGCTGAAGCTCTCGCGCGATGACAAGGGCGAGTGGCGGGTCAGCGAGTTCAGCAGCTTCTGCGTGGGCGTGCGGGCACCCAAGCAGCCGAAGATCTTCGGGGAGAGCGTGCCGGAGAGCACCGATCCGGTATGGGTCGTCCACGAGTGGCTGCATGGCATCCTGCTCTACCTCGCAGGCGAGAAAGAGAAGGGCCTCAAGCTCATGAACTCGCTGATGAAGGAGCCGACGGATGAGAAGTTCTTCGACTTCCACGGCGCGCTCAGCGCGGAGAAGGCGCACATCTGGCGCTCGTACGCGAAGGGGACGACCCCCGCCAACCAGTACAAGATCGCCGACGTCAACAACTTCGAGATCGAGACCTACTACCAGCCCGGCGAGGAGCCGACGGCCGAGAGCGTGAAGATCCGCATGTTCGTCCGCAGCACGGGCGCCGACACCGCACGGCCGATCAAGCTGGAGATCGATGATCGCGGACAGTGGCGTGTGGAGGAGTTCAGCAGCCTGTGCGTCGATTGCCGCCCACCGGTGGACCCGAACGCCGGGGATTTCTGAGCCAGTAGCCGTCTGCCGTGAGAGAGAGGGGCCGGGTCTGTGTGACCCGGCCCCCCGTGTGTTGGCAGCGCGGACACCCGGTGGCGAGTTCTCGCCCCTACGCCCCCGCCGCGTCCACACGCACGTCGATGAAGCCGCCCTCACACGGGTTCCCCTTCGTCATCCGGATCACGCCGTCGGCCGGTGACATCAGCGCCGCCGAGCAGGTGCGCACCTCCGCAATCCCCTCCGCATGCCGGCACAGGGGCACCTCGTGGTCGGTCAGGAGCTGTGTGAGAGCCGCCAGGCCGCCGGTGTGAGGCACCGTTGGGATGAGCTCCCACATTCGCGCCTCGCGCGCCACCGAGTTCGCCGAGGGGGTCGTCTCTCCGACATACGCGGAGAGCGCGGGGTCGGTATAGTGGTTGGCGTGCGCGAACAGCCCCCGGGCGTCCGGGTGCAGGATCGTGTGGCGCAGGGCCGTCGTCTCGATGCCCGCGAACTCCCCCCGAGGGCCGGCCACGTAGTAGTAGTGCCCCGACATGCGCGGGGCCCGCGTGATCGTGTTGACGGCGGGCTCGAAGCTCGTCTGGGCCAACACCGTGTGGATGAGGCCGAGGTACATCACGCCGGCCCGGGCATCGTGCGGGACCAGGTTTGTGTTGCCGATGGCAATCCCGCACTCGTTCATGCCCACTAGCGACAGGCATCCTGCTGTCGTCATCGTGAGCGATGCGGGCCCGGTCGTGGGGAGCCGGCGGAACGCGACCACATGGGGGAAGGCACCGGCGTTCATGTCCCACGTCTGCCCCACGTAGCAGCGCTCGGGTCCGGCGGCGATCGGGCCGACCGCAAACGAGGTGCACTCGGAGGGCCCGCCGGCGTGGCGTCGCACAAGGTCGACGAAGTCGGTATAGCCATTCCCGATCAGCAGTGCCTCGCGCGCAAGCCCGGCGCCCTCGGCGATCCCGCAGAACTCGGCATACGTGTCGGGGGCGAAGTCGGCAAAGACGGGTAGCGACTCGCCGGCCAGGGCCAGCAGGTCGTCGCGCGAGAGGGTGGGGGCGGCCCGCAGGCACAGGTCGATGCGGGTCTCGCACATGGCGGCCGCACCCGCAGCCAACAGCTCGCCGTGGTGCCCCCCGATCTCGTGCGGCGTGCCGGCAAGCGTGATGATCTCGATAGGCATCAGAGGCTCTCCTTGTGGGTCGCTCGGGAGCTGGGACGTGCAAGGATAGGCTATTCGGCAGGGGGGAGGGATTCCCCTCGGGCGCGATGGGATAGCAGTGTAGGAGTCCGCCCCCGATCCGGCGAAGGGGGGGAGGCCGTCGGCCTGCCGACCATCACAAGCGAGGTGTGGCATGAGAATGCCTGCTGTACTCGAGACTGCTGTACTGTCTGCACTGCTTGCCCTGGCCCTGCACACCGCGGCCGGCTCCGAGGTCGTGCTGCAGCCGCTCCGCGCCGACGCCAGGCGCGGACCCAACCTCGTCCCCAACGCGGGCTTCGAGGAGCTCGCCGGGGGCAGACCCGCCGGGTGGGACAACCAGCTCGCCGCCGGCTTCGTGGCGGACACTGCAGTGGCGCACGGTGGGCAGGCCAGCCTGCGGTTCACGAAGCCCGACCGCGACACCCGCTTCTGGGTCTCGCGCTCCATCAACTTGAACCAGACGCGACCGACGCCGCTGGTGATCAGCGGCTGGAGCAAGGCTCAGGACGTGGTCGGTGACAAGAGCGCTGACTATTCGGTATGGGTGGACCTCCAGTATATGGACGGCACCCCGTTGTGGGGCCAGCGTGCCTTGTTCGAGGGCGGAACCCACGACTGGCAGTACAACGAGCACGCGTTTGTGACTACCCAGCCGGTGCGGACGGTCACCGTGAACGTGCTGTTCCGGGGCGGGTACACGGGGACCGTGTGGTTCGACGACATCGCGCTGCAAGAGTTGCAGGTCGAGGGCGGTGCGGTCTACGATGGCTGCAGTGTGGCCGTGCGGGCGCCGGCGCCCCCTGCGCACCAGGCGGTGACCGAGGTGGCCAGTGGTGACGGGGTGGCCCTCGGGTTCGGCGCGCAGGGCGATATCGCCGCCTTCAGCGTCAAGGGCAAGTCACTCCTCGGGACGGCCCCGGGCGGCTTCTGGGTGCGCGATGTCGCGGCCGACGGCCCGTGGGTCCGGCTCGGCGCCCAGCCTCGCCGCGAGGGGGAAACGGTGGAGCTCCGCGGCACCGACGAGGCGCTGAAGCTGCGACTGGAGGCCACGGTGGCCCCGAGCCCGACCGGCCTGGATATCACGGCCCGGCTGGACGACCTGACGAAGACGGACCGCGCGCTCACCGCGTACTTCGTGTTGCCCCTGCCGGAGCGCAAGTGGACCTGGCACAATGACATCGTGCGCAGCCTGCCGGTGGCCGCCGGTGCGGAGTACATGAACGCACAGAGCTGGCCTGCCACCGGGCTCTCCTCGGCCTATCCCTACTCGTCCCTGACCGCCGAGGATGTCGGCCTGTCGCTGTCGGTCCCGATGGACTGCCCGCGCGTCTGTCGGTTCGTCTACAACAGCAGCCTCCATGTGCTGATGGTCGCCTTCGATCTCGGGCTCTCGACGGAGACACAGAACTTCCCCTCGTCCGCGGACGTCCGGTTCTCGCTCTTCCAGCATGACCCACAGTGGGGCTTCCGGGCGGCGACGCAGAAGTACCAGGAGCGCCACCCCCAGTTCTTCACCCAGCGTCTCAAGCGCGGCGGCATCTGGATGGCGTTCTCCGACATCAGCAAGGTGATCGGGTGGGAAGACTTCGGCTTCGCCTACGACGAGCGTAGTGCGACCCCGCTGGAGTTTGACAACGCCCACGACATCGCGAGCTTCTCCTACGTCGAGCCGATGACCTATCACCTCAACATGGCCAAGGAGTACCCGCGCACCTACGAGGGCGTCATGGCGGCGCTGGCGGCGGAGGAGGTCTCGGGCAAGCCGGCGCGCGTCGGCTGGGCCCAGCTCACCCGGCGCTGCGCCGCCCACCGGGCGGACGGCCGCCTCGACCTCGTCATGGAGAACGCCTCCTGGTGTGATGGTGCGGTGTTCACCCTCAACCCCGATCCGGCGATTGCTGAAGACAAGGACTGCCCGCTGAACAAGGGGCACTGGAGCTACAGCAAGGCGTGGGCCGACAAGCACCTGCTACTCAAGAGCGGCCCCCGCCTCGATGGGATCTATATCGACTCGATGCCCAACTGGGGCAATGTGCGCAACTATCGTCGCGAGCACTGGCGGACGGTGATCGTGCCGCTGACCTTCGACCGGGAGACGAAGGCCCCGGTCCTGCTCCAGATCTTCTCCACGTGGCAGTTCTCGAAATGGGTGGCCGATGATGTCCATGCGCGGGGCGGGGTCATGCACGGCAACGGGGGGGCCATGTGGCCGTTCTTCCCGGCCCTGCTCGATGTGACGGGCCAGGAGACGGGGAGCGTGCTGACGGATGGGGCGATGGTGCTGGCTCGCACGCTCCTGCGCAACAAGCCATACTCCCCCCTGATGAACACCCGCTTCGACAAGCTGGGGGCCGAGACCGTGCGCGAGTACTTCAACAAGAGCCTGCTGTACTGCATCTTCCCGAGCTTCTTCGACGGTGACTATCTCAAGGACGGCAAGTGGCAGCACTCGCGCTACTTCGAGCAGCCGACGATGTACGAGCGGGAGCGCCCGCTGTACCGCAAGTACATCCCGATCCTGCGCCGGATGTTCGACGCCGGGTGGGAGCCGGTCACGCTGGCGCGCGCGACACCGAAGGAGGTGCGGGTCGAGCGCTATGGGCCCCGGGGTGGGGGCGAGGTCTTGCTCGCCGTCTACAACCCCTCGGCGGCGGACGTGACGGCCACGCTGGCGATCGATAGCCCCGCTCTGAAGCTCGCGACCGGGGTGACGGCGACGGCACTGGTGTCCGGCGCCGGCCTGACCTGTGAGCAGGCCGGGCAGGGCCTCAGCCTCAAAGTGCCACTGGCGCCGGGGACGTGCGAGGTAGTGTGCTTGAGGTGAGCGCGCGATCGACCATCGGCACAGCTCTACGGCCAGCGCGCCGCGCGGATGCCGGTGCGTGGCGACGGGGGCAGGGACGGCTGTCGCGCGGCCAGGTGGCCCTGGCCGCGCTGACGCTCGTGCTCGGCTTGGCCGGGTGCCGGCAGTCCGCAGCCCCGGGAGGAACCACTTCCCCCCGCCGCAGCGCGGCTCCCCCGGTCGGTGCCCGGCGGGCGCCAGCGTCACTCGACACGCGGGTCATCGAGTCGGCAGGCAAGCGGTTCACCGTCTGCCGCGTCGACCTCTCCCGCCTGCAGCTCGAGCTGTTCTGGCGCGACAGCCACGGCAGGGCGTTCGGCGGCTTCGAGCCACTCGACCTGTGGCTGCGAGGGCGCGGCCGCAAACTGGTGTTCGCGATGAACGCCGGCATGTACCGCGAGGACCTCACGCCCGTCGGGCTGTACGTGGAGAACGGTAAGCAGCTCCGGCCCCTGAACCTGGCGCGCGGCCGCTCGAACTTCTGCATGCGTCCCAACGGGGTATTCGCGGTCACCCGCACGGGGGCGCGCGTGGTCGAGTCCTCGAAGTACCCCGCGATTCGCGCAGAGACCGTGCTGGCGACCCAGTCGGGACCGATGCTCGTGATCGACGGGCGCCTGCACCCTGCCTTCCGGCCGCAGTCGGAGTCGCTGTACTTCCGCAATGGGGTCGGGGTCGTCTCGCCGCAGCAGGTCGTGTTCGCGATCTCGGAGGATCTGGTGACCTTCTACGAGTTCGCGGTGCTGTTCCGCGACCGCCTGCAGTGCCCCAATGCCCTGTACCTGGATGGGTCGATCTCCAGCCTATACTCGGCCGCCCTGCGGCGCTGCGACAAGCTCGCCCCACTGGGGCCGATCATCGCCGTGACCGCGAAGCGCTAGGCCGCCTCGGCGTCGCTGTTCTTGGCGCCGTCCGGCGCATCTGTCATCCTGAGCCCAGACCGCGCAGCGGTCTTCGGGCGAAGGAT
>CAZIWQ010000149.1:4316-9956 GCA_964542355.1 uncultured Armatimonadia bacterium | reverse complement strand
CTCAGGATGACAGGCAGGCGGAACGACGCGAAAGACAGCGGCGTCGTCCCGGTCGACACCCCCCGCCGACCGGGACGGTCGGCCTACGCGACTGACTGGCGGGGCATCCCGCCACCAGATTGAACCCAGATCGATACGAATGGAGAACCAGGCAACCATGGACAAGCTGAACGTGGGCATCGTGGGGCTGCGACGCGGCCGGGGCTTTGTGTCGCTGTTCGCGGCACACCCGCAACTGAACGTCACCGCCCTGTGCGACCTCAATCCCGCCACGCTGGCGGACCTCGGCGAGGCCTTCAAGCTGCCGGACACGGCCTTGCACACCAGCTACGACGACTTCCTGAACGCGCCCATGGACATCGTCATGATCGCGACGCCGATCCGGTTCCATGCCGAGCAGGCGATCAGGGCGCTGCAGGCCGGCAAGCACGTGATGTGCGAGCAGACCGCGGCCTACACCGTCGCCGACTGCGAGGCTATCGTGCAGGCCGTCAAGCAATCCGGCCGCGCGTACATGATGGCCGAGAACTACTGCTACTTCCACTACGTGCGCCAGTGGCGGCAGATCGTGGAGCAGGGCAAGCTCGGACCGATCTACTACGCCGAGGCCGAGTACGTCCACGAGATCGAGAACCTCTTGATCAACAACGAGACCGGCGAATACTACTGGCGGCACGAGCGCCCGCCGATCTGGTACTGTGCCCACTGCCTCGGACCACTCCTGACGCTGATGGATGACCGCATCATCGCCGCCTCGGGCAGCGCCGCCGGCTTCCACAAGCGCCCCGAGCAGTCCGACCACCTCGGCTTCCTCGACATGGAGGTCGGGCTGTTCCGCACCCAGAAGGGCGCGATCATCAAGATCGCCCGCAGCCAGGTCGCTCCGCGCTACCCGCACATGGTCTACTACTCGCTCTACGGCACGAACGGGTATGTCGAGAATGGCCGCAATGGCAGCAACACCAACGGCTACCTGTGGGTCGAGGGCGAGACGCCCGACGATGCGAATGGCCACCGCTGCGCCCAGGTCATCGAGTGCAACGTCGTGGACCCCGACGCCCCGGAAGAGGCCAAGCACGGCGGCCACGGGACGTCGGAATACTACATGATCCGCGACTTCCTGGCAGCCATCGAGCAGGGCACGCACCCGCCGATTGACGTGATGCGCTCGATGGACTTCACCATCCCCGGCATCATCGCCCACGAGTCGGCGATGGGTGACGGCAACTGGCGCGACGTGCCGCGGTTTGACTGGTAAGGAACACGGGAGGAGCACCATGGACCGCATCACGGCCGGCTTCGTCGGCTTTGGCGAGATCAACACCCCGCGCGAGATCATCGAGCGCAAGTGCGCCGAGGCGCGCCGCCGGCTCGAGGCGGCCGGCCTCGCGCTGATAGCGACGGCGCCGGTCAGCGATGACCCGGCGGGACAGGACGTCGCTCGCGCGAAGGAGGAGTTGGGCCGCCAGGACTTCGACCTGCTGGTCCTCTGTCTCGCCGGCTGGATCCCCTCCCATGCCGTCATTGCCGTCGCGGACGCCTTCCGCCACAAGCCGATGATCCTGCTGGGCCTCACCGGGTGGGAGGAGGGTGACTGCTTCGTCACGACGGCTGACCAGGCCGGCACGACCGCCCTGCGCAAGCCGATGGCTGATCTCGGCTACACCTTCAAGTACGTGGTCACCTATCGCGGCGAGGAGCTCCCCGTGGGCCGGATCATGAGCTACGCCCGGGCCGCCCATGCCGCCGCCGCGCTGCGCGGGGCGCGCATCGGTACCATGGGCTATCGCGACATGAACCTGTACGGCACGCAGCACGACGGGGTCTCGCTACGCAGCCGCATCGGCCCCGAGGTCGAGAGCTTCGAGATGCTCGAGATGGTCCAGGCGATGGAGCGGCTCGACCCGCAGGCCGTCGCGGACCTGTGCGACGCGGTGGCAAAGCGCTGGACGTTCGTCAAGCCGCCCCAGCCGCAGACGGTGGAGAACTCCGTGAAGCTCGCCCTCGCCGTCGCGCAGAAGGTGCGCGCGCGCGGGTACCAGGCGGTGACGCTGCTGGACGTGGATGGCGTGAAGAAGCTCTTGCACTTCGCGCCCGCCGGTGCCTTCATGCTCTTGCATGACGAGGCCGACGTCTGCACCGTGCCCGAGAACGACATCCTCGGCGCCGTGACACAGTTGATGGTGCGGCACACGACGGGCCAGGTCGGCGCCTATCTCGAGTTCTACGAGTTCCTGCCTGACGGGGTGCTCATGGGCGTGCCGGACTACGTGCCGGCGGAGGTCGTCGACGGCCCGGTCACGGTGCTCCCCAATGCCTTCGGCGACTTCGGCGAGGGCCTGCTCAACGTGTCGCGAGTGAAGACCGGGCTGGTGACCGTGGCGCGCCTGACCCACACCGGCGACCGCTACGCCATGCACATGGTGACCGGCGAGGCGAAGACCCCGCGCCCGTGGGAGGAGGCGGGATGGGCGCCACCGGCCCCGCAACTGCCCAGCCTCGAGATCACGATCCCCGGGCCGATCGAGCGCTTCGTCCAGCAGGTCCTCAGCCAGCACTACATCATCTCGTATGGTGACAACACGGAGACACTGGGCGACCTGTGCGCCATCCTGGGCGTCGAGGTCATGGAGGCGTGATGGCGCGCGAACTCGATGCCGTCGTGGCCGGCTACACGGGCGTGGACCTCGCGCCGGCCTTCCGCGCCGGCGCCGAGCCCGTGCCGCTGGCGCAGCTCCTGCGGCCGGGGACGCTCATCGAGGTCGGGCCGCTGGACATCACCCCCGGCGGTGTCGTCCCCAACACGGGCCTGGCGATGGGTGTCTTCGGCTGTCGCGTCGCCCTGATGGGGCTGATCGGGGAAGACCGCCTGGGCGACCTGCTGCTCGGGCTGCTGGAGGGACGCGGCGCCGCGCTCCATCTGCGCCGCACGAGCGCGGCCGGCACGGCCTATGGCTGTGTGATCGCTCCCCCCGGTGCCGACCGTATCTTCCTGGAATACCCCGGCGGCAATGCCATCTTCGGCGCGGACGATGTGGACTATGATCTCGTCGCCCGCAGCCGGCTGTTCCACTTCGGCTATCCTCCGCTGATGCCGCGCCTGTGCGCGGACGACGGTGCGGAGCTGGCCGCCATGCTCCGCCACGTGCGCAGCCTGCACGTGGCGACCTCCCTGGACATGACCCTCCCCGACCCCCGGGGGCCGACTGGGAGCGTCGACTGGCGCCGCCTGCTCGCGCGCGTGCTGCCTCATGTCGACCTCTTCGCGCCCAGCCTGGAGGAGCTGCTCGCGATGTTGGCTCCCGACGAGTGGGTGCGCCTCGTTGCGGAGGCGGGCGAGGGGGATGCCATCGCGCTGATCCCGGAGAGCCTGTGCCGGGCGCTGGCCGACGAGGCGCTCGCGCTCGGCGCCGCGATCGTGTTCCTCAAAGCGGGGTCGCGCGGCGGTTACTGCCGCAGCGGTTCCCTGACCGATCTCCTGGCCGCGACGGACCTGTCGTTCCCCGTGGACGGGGCGACGGCTGACGGGCTGTGGCTGCCGGCGCTGCCGGTTGACCCGGCCCGTGTGTGCAATGCCTGCGGCGCGGGTGATGCGGCGGTCGCGGGGTTCCTGACGGCCCTGTTGCGTGGCGAGGACATCGCGACGGCGGGGCGGCGGGCAATGCGCGCGGGGCGCGACAGCCTGTACGGCGTCGACACGACCTCCGGCCTGACGGCCTGGGAGGCGATGGAGGCACAGCCTTGATGTTCCTGCCGGGACCCGTGCCGCGCCGTTGCCGTCCGCCGTCGCCGTTGTAGGGCGCGTCCCGCTCTGCGGGATGGCGCGCCGCCGTTGCCGTCCGCCGTTTGCCGTGGTAGGAGCGCTCCCCCGAGCGCGACCGTGCGGCGGAAAGCAACGGCCACGGCGCCCGGCAACGGCAGGAGAGCAGCGTGGCAGGAGAGGGTGCCGGATGCCGTGCGCGTGGCGATTGGTGAGCGCCGCCCCATCGCGCTCGGGGGAGCGCTCCTACCACGGCGACGGCCACGGCGACGGCGCCCGGCAACGGCCACGGCCGTTGGTATCACCGCGACCCGTCGCCGATCGAGAAACCAGGAGGCCACCATGTTCATTGACATCCACGTCCACACCCGCTACTTCGAGGGGCCCGAGCGCCTCTCGGGCGGCACCTATGCCACCCCGCAGCAGCTCATGGATATGCTCAAGCCCCATGGCGTGCGCCATGCCGTAATCCTGCCCGGCGTCAACCCCGAGTGTTCCTACATCCCCCAGAGCCTGGGCGAGGTCATCCGCATCGTCGAGGAGTCCGAGGGGTTCTTCATCCCCTTCATGAATGTGGATCCGCGCGCGGTCGGCAACTCGCCGACCGCCAACCTGGGGCATCTGATGGACTTCTGGATGGCGCGGGGGTGCAAGGGGATCGGCGAGGTGTGCGCCTGTCTGACCTATGATGACCCGAAGATGGAGAACCTCTTTTCCCATGCGCAGGACCGTCGCCTGCCGATCACGTTCCACATCGCGCCGGAGCCCAGCGGCTACTACGGCATCGTGGACATGCTGGGGCTGCCGGGGCTGGAGGGCGCCCTGCGCAAGTTCCCCGACCTGCTGTTCTTCGGCCACTCCCAGGCCTTCTGGTCGGAGATCAGCGGCGACGTGACCGAGGAGATCCGCAACACCTACCCCAAGAGTCCGGTGACGCCGGGTGGCGTCGTCGTGCGCCTGATGCGCGACTACCCGAACCTCTACGGCGACCTCTCGCCGGCCGCCGGCAGCGGCTTCAACGCCATCGCGCGCGACCCGGACTTCGGCTTCGCCTTCATGGAGGAGTTCCAGGACCGACTCTTGTTCGGCACGGACATTTGCGACCCGCGCAATGAGCTGACGCTGATCGGCTACCTGAACGAGGCGGTGGGAGACGGGAAGCTGAGCCGCGAGGCGTACGAGAAGATCGGCTGGAAGAACGCGGAGCGGGTGTTGGGGCTGTAGCTCCTTCCTGCCCTGCCTCTGGAGGCTGGCCTACCATGGCGTGCTTCGCTGCGAACCGGTCTGGTGCCGCTGTCGCTACGGTCGCCCGTGTGGTCGCCCTGATCGTGACGCTGTCAGGGGCAGACCCGGCGGCGGCCGACGCACCTTCGCTCGAGCGGTTCTTTGCGCCGGCGCCGGACTTGGCGGCCGCCTACCCACCCGACAAGGTCTTTCCCCAGGGACGCGTGTTCCCCCTCAGCTTCTTCTCGACAGGCGGCGGGAGGCAGGCCGGAGGGGAGCTGGAGGCGGGGCTGGCCCGGGTGAAGGCCGACGGGGTCACCATGCTTGGCCCGCAGTACGAGCTCAATGACCGCGCGCTGGCGGATGCCGCCCAGCACGGCCTGTGGGCCATCTACACCATCAGCGGCGCGGACGTCCTCGTCGGGTCGGTGAAGCAGGGCTACAAGCTGGCGGAGCCGGCTGCGGTCGAGGCGTGCATCCGCCGCCAGGTCGAGGCCGTCATGCACCATCCGCGCCTCGCCTGGTGGTACCTCGTGCCGGAGGAGCTCCGCTTCTGGCGGAAGGAAGAGCTCCGCTTCCTGCAGATCGCCACCGACACCATTCGCCGGGTAGACCCGCTGCACCGTCCGGTCTGGATGTACGACCCCGGCCACCGC
>CAZIWQ010000149.1:0-4306 GCA_964542355.1 uncultured Armatimonadia bacterium | reverse complement strand
TTACGCATACCGCCCGGTGCCTGGACATCCTCGGCAAGGGCTGCTACACCAACTACTCCAGCCGCAAGCACGCGCGCGTCTGGATCCGCTGGAGCATCGAGCAAGAGGTGAAGGCCACCGCGGCAGCGCAGCGCGCGGTCACACCGATCCTCGTGCCCGAGATGTTCGTGCAGCCGCCGGATGACGAGGTCGGCCTGATTGAGTCGTGGGTCCGCCACGATGTCTACCTGGGGCTCCTCACCGGCGCCAAGGGCATCGTGGTGTTCTCCATGCGCAAGCGCGCCAACTTCGCTGCCCATGAGAGATACTACCAGGCCTACGCACGGATCGCCCGCGAGCTGGGGGGGAAGCTGAACCTGGGTCAGGTCTTTCTCTTCGGACAGGGACGGACCGACCTGCTCCTGCGCATCTATGGCGGCCCGCGGCGGGTCTCGCTCACACCACCCGCGGTTGACAAGGGCGAATCGACGGGGGGGGGTGCCTCCGGTGACTATCCGGCTGTCAGCTTCGCCGACATCGCCCACGGCCGGAGCCGCTATCTGTTCGCCGTCAGCTCGGCGGAACAGCCGGTGCGGGTCCGGGTCAGGGGGGTCCCGGTGAGCGGGGTGACGGCCCACGACGTCTTTGGCGGTGACCGCACCATCCGCGTGACCGGCGGGCAGCTCAGTCTGGACTTCGCCCCGCTGGAGGCCCGCTGTCTGCGCTTCTCCCAGGCAGGATGACGGCGGCGCAGTCGAGGTGATGGCAGTCACTTCAGGCGCTCCTGGACCGCGGCGGCGATGCCCGCCTCCACCTGCTGCCAGCGCCCGGCGTGCTCCGGGCCGATCTTGCCCGCAAAATCACGCGGCGCGGAGATCAGCAGGGCAGTCCGCTGGTCCATGGTCGCGTTGAGGGCTGCGACCGCGCCATGCAGGGCCTGCAGCCTGACCTGCACCTCCCTCTTCGTCTCGGCCTCCGCGAGGCTCGGCCGCGCGAGCTGGTCGAGCAAGTGGTGCACAGCCTCCACGATCCGGATGTACCCCGCCGCGTATCTGGTCTCCAGCACGAGGTCCTGGTGGCCGCTGTGTTCTGCTAATGCGAGGGCCTGGTCGCAGACCTGCAGCCCTTCCCCGAAGCTCTCCGGTTTGGGGAAGGCACTGAAGACCTCCTGGCCGAGAGTGGGCGGCTGCCGCCTGGCGATGGCCGCCGGCAGGCGCGACCACATCCCCCAGGTCTCGATGCCGGCGCCGGACAGACTGAGCCGGGCCTCCAGCGGCTCCAGCACCCCCGCCCATTCCCCGAGCAGCTCGGGGTTGGCTTTCCCCTCGCGGGTGGCCCCCGCCACGGCTAGCTCGCGCACCGAACGGCCGGTGTTGTTCCACGCCCACTCCGCCAGAGCGCTGATGAGCAGGCCGTACAGCTCGCGCTGGTAGTCGCCGGTGGAGTAGACGTAGTTGATGCTATAGAGGCCGCGCCACCGGCCCGCGAGCAAGCGCTTGACCATGTCCCGTGTCGGCGTGAGCCCGGTCAGGCGCAGGCCACAGAAGGAAGCCCCCGGCAGCGCGGGGCCGGCGTAGCTTGCCACCCATCGGCCGTTCGCGGCTGCATCCCAGAAGGCCTGGCCGTAGTTCCCGTAGCAGCGCTCAAGCTTCACCTCCGGCGGCAAGGCCGCCAGCGCCGCCGCGGTCTCCTCGGCGGTCCGTCCGCCCATGCAGCAGAACAGGCGCAGCCCGAGCGCCGGGTACTGCCGGCGCGCCTCCTGCCAGGCCGCGACGGCGGCGTCCATCTCGTTGCGGAGCTGCCCCCCCTGGAGGCACGCGGGACACTGGCACTGGGCGACATGCTCCGACAGCCAGACGCCGACTTCAGTCACGCCCTGGCGCGCCAGGCCGGTGAGGTACTCAGTCAAGATCCGGCGGAGCACCGGGCTCGTGGCGCACGGGAGACGCACATTCCGCGACGGGTTCCCGCAGTCGGGCACCGCGCCGTCGCCCTGGCCCACGATCTCCGGGTAAGCCGCATAGGCCTTGCCGAAGTGCCCGAGGTAGTTGAGGTGGTCGGTCGCAACGACGGGGGTCATCGCCCGCCGGCGAGCGGCCTCCAAGACGTTCGGAAGCTGCTTCGGCGCCGGCAGGAGCGGCTGTAGCGGCTTGTCGCGCTGCACCGGCACGACCGAGGCGTGCAGCAGGGCGAAGTTCAGCTTGAGGTCGGCCAGCCAGGGGATGAGCGCCAGGTCATTGTTCCACAGGCCCCGCTCCGGCAGGTCCGGCCAGTCGGTGACCGTGGCGAGCGGGATGGTCACTTGCCCCGGCGGAGCCTGCGCCGCCACTAGCTGCAGCACCGTGCGGCTGCCGTAGAAGACCCCGGGCGGAGCCAGGGCCGCCACGAGCAGCTTCGTCGCACCCAGCGGGCGGATGAGGTAGGCTTGCTCGCGGTTCGGCAACGCCTGCAGGCGTGCGAAGTCCGGCACCGTCACCCTGGCCATCTCCCCGTCGCGGGTGGCGCCGAGGATGATCTCGAAGCCGATCGCGCCCCGCTGCGGGCCCAGCGCAGCCCGCAGGTCGTCCGCGGCCTGCCTCTCGACCTCGCCGTCCGAGGTGGTCGTGATCGCCACCGCCTCCCGGGGCAAGGTCACCGCCGACGGGATGGCGATCTCGTGCGGCAGGGGCAGCAACCGGGCCAGGCATTGCTTGAGTGTGGCGGCGTCAATCGCTATCGCCTCGGCGGCCACCACCTGCGCGCCCCACAAGACCAGCCACACGACGCTGACGGCACACATGAGCTTCACGCGGATCGCCCCCCGAGGGGACGGCGGATTGCTGCGCGCCCGGGCTCACCGGGCGTTACCGGATCTTCGCCACCCGCTAGCCCCCGGCCTCCGCGGATCGCTGCGGGCGACGGGGTCAACAGTCATGTGTGCAGTCTCCGGAGTTCTGCTGCGGGATAGGAGGCCTTTGCATCGGGGCGGGCGTAATGTGGCCTTCATCGAGGTCGCGCCAGCCGGGGGGTGCATACCCATACGCGCCAACTTGAGCCGTGCGGGCCCCTCCGCACGACCGCACGCAACGGCTTCCCACGGCCGCAAGCTAGCGCATATGGGAGCATCCCAGAATTCGCCGACACCAGGCCGCAGGCGTTGAGACTACAGCGTATCCCACATGCTCTCCGGTGTGACGGTCTGTCCCTGGTTCATGGCCTTGGCGTGACCATCAAGAAATCCCAGGTTGGCCGTGCCGTTGTGACGAAGGGCCATCAGGCCGCGCCCATTGCACGCGGTGCCCGGGCCGTAGCTGGGAATCCTGGTAAGCGACGCGATCATTTCGCCCCAGGACTCACCGGCGGCGCTGTCCATTCCGGTGTCGGGATTGCCGCCGGATGTCAGTGCATCACCCAGGATGATCGTCTCCGACGGCTTGACCACGGTCGCCAGGGCCCTGCCGTTCTCGTTGCCATCGCCCATGAGCGCGCGGTTGGCCCCGTAGTTGCCGGTGCCACTGGGGCAGTTGAAGACCTGAGCGTTCTTGACGTAGGGATACAGCATGCCGGGGTTCGCGTCGCCCTGGTAGTACCAGCGCCGATTGGCAACGACACCGTTGGTGTTTCCGTAGCACGAGTTCAGTCTCTCATCGTAATCCTGGGCATACTGCAACACCGCCAGGGTCAACTGCTTGATGTTGCTCAGACAACTGCTCTGCCGCGCCTTCTCGCGGGCCCGGGCAAAGACGGGGAACAGGATCGCCGCCAGGATGGCAATGATGGCGATCACGACGAGCAGCTCAATCAGGGTGAAGCCTTTGTTTCCCATGCCGTTACATCTCCTCTGGAGTATGGTGCGAACCGACTCCGTCTTGATCGGGAGCCCGGGCGGCACCTGCACATGGAATACCGCCTCTATACACCATACCCAATTCGCTGCGGCCCCCACCTGCTCCTGCCCCCCCCGGCAGTTCTCGCGGGGACGACGACGCGAGCGAGTCGCGGTACGAGCGCGGAGCAACGGGGCCAGCAGTCATGAGATGGTGTCCCCGGAGTCCGCAATCCCAGGGAGTAGGTCATGCTGGCGCAGGCGTGGAAGCGGCAAGTCCCGGGGACACCATACCCAACTCCCCGCCGATTGCTGCGGGCCAGGTCTCGCGGGGCGGCAAACGGGGCCCCGTGCGGTCGACGGCCCACGTCGGTACGCCCGACACTCCTCGGTCGGCCGCTGAGGACGGCCCGTCCGCCGCGCAGCGGCGTGCCCGTGAGCCCCGGAGGGGCGGTAGAGGGTAGCCACGGGTGACAACCCGTGGTTGGCGCCCTACCTTGTACCTTCTCCCCCCTGGGCCCC
>CAZIWQ010000148.1:0-9968 GCA_964542355.1 uncultured Armatimonadia bacterium | reverse complement strand
GGCTGCTCATCGGCCCTTCCGGGGGCATCCACGTCAACGAATACCTGCAGACCTCGGATCCGGACATCTACACGGCCGGGGACTGCGCCGAGAAGGACTGCCTCGTACGAGGCACCGCCTGCTTCCTGCCACTGGGGTCGGTCGCCAACAAGGAGGGACGCATTGCGGGGGGCAATGCCGTGGGGCACGCGGAACGTTTCCCCGGGGTGGCAGGCACGGTTGCGCTGAAGGTGTTTGACTGGAACGTGGGGCGTGCGGGGCTCAGCGCGCAGCAGGCCGCGGAGCTGCGGTTGCCGGTGGTCTCCGCCACCGTGTCAGGCCCCGACCGTCCCCATTACTATCCGGGCGCCCAGACGGTCATCATCAAGGTCGTCGCTGAGCGTACCACGCGGCGCCTCGTCGGCATCCAGGGGGTCGGGCCCGGGGATGTCATCAAGCGCATCGACGTCGCGGTGACCGCGATGACGGCAGGCATGACGGTCGACCAGGTCGCCGGGCTCGACCTCGCCTACGCGCCTCCCTACTCCGAAGCGATGGACGTCCTGATCCACGCCGCCAACATCGTGCGCAATAAGCTCGACGGCCTGGTCAGCGGGGTCACTTCGTCGCAGTTGCAGGCCGTGCGCAAGAGCGGTGCGGACGTCGTCGTGCTGGACGTGCGAACGCCCGACGAGCGTGACGCGGCGCACATCGCCGGCAGCGTCCACATTCCCCTGGATGCGCTGGCGGGACGGGCCGCCGAGCTGCCTCGCGATCGGCGCATCATCGCCTACTGCAAGACGAGCCTGCGGGCGTACGAGGCCGGCCGTATGCTGGCGGGTCTCGGGTATGAGAACGTCGAGATCCTGGACGGTGGCATGCTCGCCTGGCCCTATGACTGAGCCCGCCAGCGCTGCCCCGGGCGACGGGACCCTTGCCAAATCCGGGCGTCGAACATAGAATGGCACGACAATCGGGCACCGTGACAGGCGGGGAGGGCTGCCGCCGGTGCGTGGGGGAACGGCACGTCTCAGAGCAACGCCTGAAGTGCCCGATCCAGGCGCGTCCGGCCGCATTAGTGCGGTGCGCGTCAGTGTGCACTACCCGTATGGAGGCGGCTCCGAATGAAGAAGCTCGTCAGTGTCGCAATCGTGATCGCGCTGATGGCCGTCGCAGTATCGGCGATGGCCGCCACGGCCAAGGCGCCCAAGCCTCGCCCGCCCAGGGTCTCCGGCGTGGTGGCGAGTCTGCAGCACAACGCGGCGGGGAAGCTCGCCAGCTTCAGCCTGAAGACCGCAGCCATTGGCGACAAGCCGGCTGAGACTGTGACGATCAACGTGACCCCGAACACGCGGTACCTGCTCGGCACCCGGCCCGTGACGGCCGGCGCCCTGAAGGCCGGCGCCGCGGTGCGCGTCAGCCTCGCTGCCGCCCTCAAGGATGCGGCAGGCACTGCGGTCGCGGTCCGCATCGCCGTTCCCCGCCCCGCGGGCTCCCATCGGCCCCGAGCCACGCAGTAGTCGCCGATAGAGGCCCGGCCGAAAAGGCCACTTCCGGCCGGGTCTCTAGCGGCGAGATAGCTGTGAGTGGCTTCTGCGGGCCTCTGAGCGTAGCGTCGCGGCCTCAGAACGGCTTTTCGGCCGCTCCTCCAGGTCGCCATTTCCGCCGGTGCCACCGGCGTGCTTTCCACCGGGCCGCCCCCTCACCTACGGGGCGGCCCGGCTGTCTCTGCGCCGCGCCCCCCCCCGGCCATGCTTGGCTGCTGAGGCCGCTCGGCGGCTCCCACGTGGAGGTGGCTCTCGCCCCGGGCGCGAACCCTGAAGTCCTCCCCATGCCCTACACCATGGGGCCCCTACCATGTCGGCGGGGCGTGTCGAGCGAGACGCTCGAGCTACGCGGCGACCGCACCGCTTTGCGGAACCCGGCCCCTCCACAGCTCCCCACAGGGCCCCGGTAGTCGCCTGTGGGGGCCACACCCAGGGGTGACCCACCATGGCTGACGCTGCCGTTCAGAGCGAGATCGAGCTCCTGCGAGCGGAGATCAACCGGCACAACTACCACTACCACGTCCTCGACGCCCCCCTCGTCTCGGATGCCGAGTATGACCGTCTGCTGTCACGGCTCCAGGAGCTGGAGGCCGCCCATCCCGAGTTGGTGACTGCGGACTCCCCGACGCGGCGCGTGGGGGCCCCGCCGCGCGACGACCTGCCCGCATACCGTCACCACCTCCCGATGACGAGCCTGCAGAGCATCTTCGCCGAGGAGGAGCTGCGCAGCTTCGACCGGTCCGTGCGGGAGACGGTGGGGAGCCAGGTTACCTACATGGGCGAGCCGAAGTTCGATGGCCTCGCCGTCGAGTTGATCTACGAGGGCGGCGTGCTGGTCGCGGCCGCCACGCGCGGCGATGGCACGGTGGGCGAGGACGTCACCGACAACATCCGCACCATCAAGACCGTCCCCCTGCGGATGTTGGCGCCGGAGCAGTTCCCGCTTCCCTCGCTGCTCGAAGTGCGGGGCGAGGTGTACATGGCCCTGGAGGGGTTCAATGAGCTCAATCGCCGCCGCGAGGCCGCGGGGGAGCCGCTCTTCGCCAATCCCCGCAACGCCTCGGCCGGCAGCGTGCGCCAGCTCGACTCCACCATTACCGCGCAGCGCCCGCTCTCGCTGGTCTGCTACGCCGTGGGGCGAGTGGAGGGCATCAGCTTCGCCAGCCAGGAGGAGTTGTGCGCGGCGCTCCCCCACTGGGGCTTCCCCGTCAACCCCCTCAACTGCGTCTGCGCGGACGTTGCCGCGATGATCGCGTTCTACGATCGGCTCGGGCGCGAGCGCGACGGCCTCCCCTACGAGATTGACGGGGTCGTGTTCAAGGTCAACGAGTTCGCACTGCGCGAGGAGCTGGGCGAGCGCTCCCGCAGCCCGCGCTGGGCGGTCGCCTACAAGTTCCCTCCCCGTCAGGAGACGACGCTGGTCCGCGAGATTGTGGCCAGTGTCGGGCGGACGGGCGCCGTCACCCCGGTGGCGGTGCTCGCGCCCGTTCCGATCGGGGGCGTCACGGTCAGCCGCGCCAGCCTCCACAATCAGGACGAGATCGACCGCAAGGACATCCGCATCGGTGACACCGTGCTCGTCCAGCGGGCGGGTGACGTGATCCCGCAGGTGGTCATGGTGATCGTCGACCAGCGGCCGGCCGACGCCGTGCCCTACCGCCTCCCCGCGCTGTGCCCGGTGTGCGCGACCCCACTGCAGCGGGAGCCGGGCGACCCGATTACCCGCTGTCCGGCGCTCGACTGCCCGGCGCAGATCGAGGGGCGCATCGCGCACTTCGCCTCGAAGGCCGCGCTCGACATCGAAGGCCTGGGCGAGAAGTGGGTCAAGGTGCTCGTTGAGAAGGGCCTCGTGCGGCACCTGCCCGACATCTACGACCTGACTCCCGACCAGCTCCTGGCGCTCGAGCGCATGGCGGACAAGTCGACGCAGAACCTGCTCGCCGCCATCGAGGCCAGTAAGCACACCACGCTCCAGCGCTTCCTGGTGGGACTGAACATCCTGCATGTCGGCGAGCACGTCGCACAGGTCCTCGCTACCAGCCGGGGGAGTCTCGCCGCCATCATGGAGGCCTCGGAGGAGGAACTGGCGACCATCTATGAGATTGGCCCCCAGATCGCGCACAGTGTGCATGAGTTCTTCGCTGACGCGGGCAATCGCACGGTGATCCAGGGACTGCTCGACCGCGGTGTCACCTTCGAGACAGAGCGCGTCGCCGACCTCGCACCGACGCTGGCGGGGAAGAAGATCGTCCTCACAGGCACGCTGGCGGGCTTCTCACGGGAGCAGGCGTCGGAGGAGATCAGCCGACGCGGGGGGCGCGTGACCTCGAGCGTGTCCAAGAACACCGACTACGTGGTGGCCGGGGTGGACCCGGGCGCCAAGTATGACAAGGCCGTCGAGCTCGGGGTACCGATCCTGGATGAGGCCGGTTTCCGAGCCCTGCTGGAGAGTGGGGGAGAGGGTGGGGGGCCTGGCGCCCCCCAGGCGCGACTGGAGCTGTAGCGGGGCGGGCACGGGCGCAGCACTCAACAGGGAGACCGCAATGCTGGCGATACCGCACATGCTCACCGGGGGAGCAATCGGCAGGACGGTAGCCCGATCGTGGTTGGCGTGGCCACTGGCCTTCGCGAGTCACTTCGTGTTGGACACCATCCCCCATCTGGACAGCCACGGCCTGTTTGGGCACCCTGGCGGCGGGATCACACCGGCGGAGGCCTGTGCCGCGCTGCTGGATTTTACGGTGGGTGCGGTCCTGGTAGCTGCCATGGCCTGGGGGAGTGCGGATCGATGGCGGGTTCTGGGTGGCGCCGGCCTGGGCATCGCCATCGATGTCATCGAGCAACTGCCGGCCGTCGGCCCCTGGTTGCGGAGCTGGTCAGGCACAGCCTGGTTCACAACGTTTCATCACGCCATCCAACACAACGTGCCTCCGGCGGACTGGGTGTTGGGCTTCGGGACGCAGGTAGCAGTAGTGGGCCTGGCCACCTGGCTGCTCCTGCGGCGTGGCCAGACGGCGGGCGACAGGAGCTCGACTCCTGCGCTCCGCGAATTGGGAAGCGATTCGGGGGAATAGGGAAGTCAATTGCCTGCGGAGTGCCTCGATTCCCACGGGGCCCCGTCGGAGCTCACCCGCGCCCCGGCCTGCCAGAGCCTGAGGACTTCCTCTAGTTCATCGGCATCCCCGTGCAGCCCGATGTGCGCGACCTCTGCAAACACCACCTCATGACCCGCCGGTGCGGGGCTCTTCTGAGCAATCGCCAGACACGTCTTGGCGGTCGTGGCGCCGGCGCGGAACGTGGCACGCGGCAGGCCGATCACTGCGTGGAGCGTCACTCGCTCGAGCAACCACTCGCGCACATAGCGCCAGCGCTCGTTGGCGAAGATGCCGACCGGCAGGATGATCGCCAGCCAGCCCCCCTCGCGGCAGAGCCCGTGGAAGCGCTCGACGAACAGCACCTCGAGCGGCAGGCGCCGAATCTGCTCCGGGGAGCTCACGGCCTGCCCCGAGCGTCGCCGGGCGAGCTCATACTGGGCTGCAATGCGGGCCAGCGCCTCGGGGCTTGCGTCCTTCAGCCCAGCACCACCGTACGGCGGGTTGCCCACGACCCAGTCGAAGCTCCCCGCCACCACGGGACGGTCCCCCGCGCAGGTGGTGGTCAAGCCGTCGGCCACTGCGAGCGACGGGCCCGTGGGCCCACCGAGCCCGCGTTGCGACCACTGGTCCGCCAGGTCGGCATCTCGGTCGATCCCGACCGTGTGGGCCGGCGCCGCCAGCCCCAGCGCGAGCGCCCGCAGCAGGAACACCCCGTCCCCGCACGCCGGGTCGATGAGCGTGCGCGTAGCGGGGCCAGGGGCCGGCGAAAGCGACAGCCACTGCAGCGCCCGCAGGGCGAAATCGACAACGGTCAGGGGGGTGAAGTACTGTCCGAGTGAGCGGCGATGATTGGCGGGCATGGGAGTGCATTCCCTGCGGGCCCTGGCCCGGCCTTCCGCCGGAGAAGCCCGGGGACGTGCCACCTCACCAGTCGGCCGAGCGGGTTGGCAGGGGGTCTTGCGCCCCCACCAGGCGGTCCAGGAGCAGGGCCTCCAGCTCCCGCCGGCGGGCCACATAGCGCGCTTCGGCCCACAGGTTGCGGAACTCCCCCGGGTCGTTCGTGAGGTCGTACAGCTCACCCCAGGGGGCGTCGTGGTAGTGGATCAGCTTCCAGTCATGCGTGCGGATGCCGACCTGGTTGACGGCTGTGGGGTCGATCCCGCGCGCCGCCAGGTCCGGGGCATGGCGCTCCTGCAGGAGCACAGACTGCTTGCCCCGTGCGTGCGGGTCGCCGGCGATCAGGCCGCCGAGCGAGACGCCCTGCACCCCCGCCGGCGGAGGCACGCCACACCAGTCCAGGATCGTGGGCATGACGTCCACCCCCTCGACGAGCTCCTCCACACTGCCGCCCGTGCGCTGCCGCCCCGGCACCGACCAGATCATGGGAATGTTGACCACCTGGTCGAACAGGAACGGACCGTGACGCCATTGCCAGTGGTCGTTGAGCGATAGGCCGTGGTCGGCGGTGAACAGGACGAGCGTGTGGTCCCACAGCCCCAGTCGCCGGAGGGTCTCGGTAACGCGGCCGAACTGGTAGTCGATGAAGGCCATCTGGCTATGGTAGCTGGCGATGGAGGCACGCAAGGTGGCCTCGTCGGGCTGCCGGCCGCAGCGCACATAGCCCTCATAGCACAGACGATAGAATGGCGGCCTGGCCGCGAGGTCGTCCGCCCGGAGGTCGGGCACGGGCATGTCGGCAGGGCAGAAGAGACCTCGGTACGTCGGTGGCGGAGTGCACGGCGGGGAGAGCTCGTGGTACGAGCAGGCGCACAGGAACGGCGTGCCGGCGGCGCCACTGCGCGTGATGAAGTCGAGGGCCTGGTCGGTGATCCACTGCAGCTCGTGAGTCGCCTCGGGCATGTCCGCGCGCTGTCGTGCCCGGGTCGCGAGCTCGGGATGGTGCTCGTCGATGAACTGCAGGTACTCGGCGCCCAGGAGGTTCTCGCTGAGGTGGACTTCCTGGAAGCCATAGTACGGCTCGGGGCCGCGGATCAGAGGGGCGATCCCGTTGGCGTAGGGCTGCTGGGGCTCGAAGTGGACCTTCCCGCTGGCACAGGTCGCATAGCCGGCGTCGCGCAGCACTGCTGCCAGTGTCACTTCGCTCCGCGGCAGCGGCACTCCGTTGGCCCATACGCCGTGGGCGTGCGGGTAGCGCCCGGTGAAGAGCGTCGCGCGCGTCGGCATGCAGACGCTGTGGGGGCAATAGGCCTGCCGGAACCGGACCCCGTCGCGCGCGAAGCTGTCCACATGCGGCGTGCGGGGCAGACTGTGGCCATAGCAGCCGAGCGCATCGGTCCGCAGCCCATCCACAATGAACATGATGACATTGCGAGGGGGCATTCGTCGCAGCCTCCTTGGGCATGTCGCGGTGGGTCCTTTGCCCGCTCACTTGCCCCTGGTCACGCTCAACGCCTGCGCGGGCACGAGCGAGAAGTACCCCGGCAACTGGTCGCCGGGCCGGATGTAGACATCATCCACGATGCCGGCGTCCGGCTTCGTCGGCACGAGCTTCCAGACCCCCGCCTGGCCCGCGGCCACCTCGATCACCTGGGCATCGACCGTCTTGGTGACGGTGCGGAAGCTGGCCACGAGCGCGCCGTCCGGTGCATGGAGGTTGGCCGCGGCGGTCTCGCCGGGCGCGTCTGATGACAGGCACAGGTCAAAGCTGGTCACTGCCGCCGGCACCTCGAAGTACAGCGGCGTCGTCCTGCCCAGGAAGTGCAGCCCATGGGCGTCGACGGCTCCGGCGAGCGCCCACCCCGCGCCCGTGACCTCGAGCGCGAAGCTGGCCGATCCCGCAGAGATGGCCAACAGGTAGTAGTCGCTGCCGGCCGGGACTGTCACGGGCACTTCGGCGCTGACGAGGCCCTGGTCCGTCTGCCCCCCCGCCGCGTTGTAGAGCTGGTACTTGAGCGGCCGCCCGCGGGTGGTGACGGCACTGAATCGCACTGTGGCCGGTGCCGCCGCCGCCGGCTTGAGGATCACTCGCTGGTCACCCCGCAGCAGGAACGGGGTGACTGCGTCCGGCCGGGGAACTGCGAGGGCCTGCACGGTCAGCTTCTCGCCGGCACCGGCAACCTTCGCGCTCGCCGCCGAGGGCGCGACGGCAAGCGATCCGCTCCAGCGTTGGGTGAACGCGAAGAACTCCCTGTCGGGCAGGAAGAAGCGCGAGGTCTCGGGGGTGGGGAGCGCCTTCATCTGCCGCAGGTTCCAGTGCAGGATCGTCAGGTTCGCCCCCAGCATCGCCAACCGCGCCTGCGCGTGCGGATCGGTGATCTTCGCCTCTGCGGCCAGGTAGAGCCGCTCCAGCTCGGCGAAGCTCTGGGCATAGACCTCGCGCAGGCGCTTCTCGGTCAGCGAGTACGTCTCGCTGTGGTTGGCGTTGGAGTACTTCTCGGTCGCATCGTCCAGCAGCGTATAGAACTGCTTCATCTCGGGCGCACCCTCGGCGTAGCAGAGGGTGATGTACTCGCCAAACAGCGCGTCCACATCCGCGGCCGGGTCCCACGCGAGCTTCGCCAGCAGGTAGTTCATCGGCCCGGCATAGCCCCAGGCCGGGTTGCCATACACATACACGCCCTTCATCTGCGCCTGCTGCAGGCGTGGGTACAGCCACTTGAGGATCTTCCGGCCAGGGGGGTTCACGGCTCCCAACTCGTTGTGCACGCAGTTGGGCAGGTCATAGTAGGCGATGTTGGGCGTGACCTTGAGCCATTGCCCCACCAGGCTGTCCCACTGTGCCTGGATGTCCGGGCGGAACAGTGTGAAGCCATAGTCAAAGCTCGGGGCCCATACCAGGAACACATTCGGCGCCAGCTTGAAGGGCTTGCTGGGCGGGTAGACGTACTGGGCATAGACGTACCCGGCCAGCAGCTTGTCCGGATGCTTGGCCGCCACGAGCTCGGCGACGCGGTTGTAGAAGTCGAACACCGCCGGCGTCACCGATAGCTTGCCGGTGGGGTCCGTCTCGTGCAACGCCTGACAGCGGGCGCATTCACACCAGCCGGCACTGTCGGTGGGAGACAGGGAGTAGCACGTCGCCGTCGGCTTCTCATCGAAGAACTTGATCGCCCGGTCGGCGAACTCACGGACGAGGCCGCCATCCGTGGTGCACAGCTTGAAGCGGTCACCCAGGGGAGCCATGCGTGCCCCGCCGTGCTCGGCGAACCACTCGGGATGGGCGCGGAAGTCCGCCAGCGTGAAATGCTGCCAGTTGTGGCTGTGGTTGAGGAACAGGCTGTAACCCAGGCGCTGGCGCGCCCACCACTGGCGCGTCTCGGGGCGGCTCTCCTGCGTATAGGGGACACGGCGGTTCGCAAAGAACGGCGCCCCGCTCAGGTTCGTCGCGGGAACGGCGATCGTCTTGCGAGTTGGGACGTAGTCCCCGTGCTCCCCCGGCATCAGCCACCGGACCCCGAGGAACCGCTCGATGAACTCGCAGACGCCGTTGGCCGTGCCGGTGCTGGTCCCGCCCTGCGGCGTCAACTCGCCATCGGCCGTGTCGGGCCCGTAGATGAAGACATCGGGGCCGCGGGTGAGGATCGTGTATCCGCCGAGCGGCTGCTGCTGCGCGGCGCCGGCGGGCGGCACGCCCACCGCGATCATCGGTGAGCGCGGCTGATTCACGAGCGCGAGCTTGGCCCCGCTCACCTGCGTGAGGTAGCTCTGGAGGTCGGTCGCGGCATCCCGCACCGAAGCGGGGGCCTGGGCCTCGCAGTAGATGACATAGCTCGACTGCCCGTCGGTCACGAGTGGCAGCGGCGCTGCCACGGCGGCGCGGGTAAGCAGCATCAGCAACGGCACGGAATACGCAGCGCTTGCGGCCATGGTTGGGGTGGACCTCCGCAGGACGATTGCCGCCGGGTGGGCGGCACTGACGATAACACGAGACTATTCGCCGTGGGAGGCGAGAGGACATCCCGGACGATGGCGGCGCGGCCAAGAGCCGACAGCAGGCGGGGCCGGGAGGAGCGGGCACCGATCCCGGCGAATGGCATTATGGGTATCTGGCTCTCGCTGGGGGACGCCGGACCTGAGCGCTGTCGCGGTGGGGCGTGCGACCCAACTGCGGCCGGTGTGTTGCTCCGCCGTTCGGTAACCCGACAGGAGGCCGAGCATGTTCGTCAGCATAGAGCTGAGCAACTTCCGGACCCACGTGCGCACCGAGATTGGGCTGGGGGCCCTGACGCTGCTCATCGGGAACAACAACTCGGGCAAGAGCAACCTGTTGGCCGGAGTGAAGCACTTCTCGATGCTGGTGGCGCGAGCCCGCCCGAAGAGCCCGGCGGGTGGTGGGGGCCGTGACGAGGCCGACGCGGAGGCGCCAGCCGCTCCTGACACCGACGGC